>JAISPN010000007.1 GCA_031274845.1 Acidobacteriaceae bacterium | reverse complement strand
CTGGCCGCGTGGTTTTTCGACGGTGAGGTGAAAGTGAAGTCGAACGGCGGCGCGATTGCTGGTAAGCAGGTGACGTTCGCGTTCCCGCAATACGGCACGACGCTCAACGCGACGCTCGGCGATGACACACTGGATGGCATGTACGATCGCGGGACGCGCGGCGCTGGCTACGCCTTCAAGGCGCATCGTCACGTTACGCCGCCCGCGCCGTCAGGTGACGTGCCGTCGATTGCTGGCGACTGGCGCATCCTCACCGAGACGAGCCTTGGCGAGAAGGCCTGGCGATTTGTCGTCCGTCAGCATGGCGCCGACGTGGACGGCGCGATCATGCGCGTTGACGGTGACACCGGCATGTTGTCGGGGCGGTACGAGGGGGGATCGTTTACGATGAGTCACTTCTCGGGCGCGCGTCCGACCGTGCTCACGATCACACCTCAAGCCGACGGCTCGCTGCAGATCATCGAGTCTGGCACGACGAGCTATGTCGCGTGGAAAGAGGAGGTCGCCGCGGCGCGAGGGATGCCCGCGCCTGCCGATCCGGCGACGCATCTCGGTGTGCGCGATCCGGCGGAGAAGTTTCACTTCAGCTTTCCAGACTTGAACAAGCAGATCGTGACCGACGAAGACCCCAGATTCCACAATAAGGTGGTCGTCGTCAGCGTGACGGGAAGCTGGTGTCCGAACTGTCATGACGAGGCGCCGTTCCTTGCCGAGCTGTACAAGACGCGGCGCGATCGTGGTCTCGAGATTGTGGGCCTTGCGTTCGAGGAGGCGGGGCAACTCGAGAATCCTGAGCGCTTGCGCGCGTTCATCGCGGAGTTCGGATTGACCTACACCTTTCTGATCGCGGGTGAACCCGATCGCGCGGCGGAGCTGATTCCGCAGGCGGTGAACCTCGATACGTTTCCGGCGACCTTCGTGCTTGGACGCGATGGGCGCGTGCGCGCGACGCACGCCGGCTACGCCAGCAAGGCGACCGGCGCGGCGTACACCGAGGAGCAAAAGGCCTTTGTGGCCGAGATCGATAGGCTGTTAGCAGAACCCTAAACGACGAATTTACGACTGAGAAGGAGAGAGAACCATGGCAGTGCGTATAGGCGACGAAGTTCCAAATTTCCAGGCGGAGACGACCGAAGGACCGATTGATTTCTTTCAGTGGAAGGGCAATAGCTGGGCGATTCTGTTCTCGCACCCACGCGATTTCACGCCGGTCTGCACCACCGAGCTTGGCGCGGTGGCGAAACTCAAGCCGGAGTTTGAGAAGCGCAACGTCAAGGTGATCGGCCTGAGCGTCGATCCAACGGATGCGCATGAGAAGTGGGCGCAGGACATCAAGGATGTGACCGGCGCCGCGCTCAATTTTCCGCTCATTGGCGATCACGACAAGAGCGTGGCGAACAAGTACGACATGATTCATCCGAACGCGAGCGACACGGCGACCGTGCGCTCGGTGTTCGTCATCGGCGCGGACAACAAGCTGAAGCTGACGCTCACGTATCCGGCGAGCACCGGCCGCAACTTCCACGAGATTTTGCGCGTCATCGACTCACTGCAACTGACGTCGAAGCACCAGGTGGCGACGCCAGCCGATTGGAAGCCGGGCGAGGATGTCATCATCGTTCCTGGGGTGTCGGACGAGGATGCGAAGAAGCGATTCCCTGGCTATGTCGCGAAGAAGCCGTATCTGCGGGTGACGCCGCAACCGAAGTCCTAAGGTCAGTCCTGCCCTAGGTTTTCGAACCAGAACCGCCAGCGATGGCCGTCACATGACGGCTGCCGCTGGCGCTTTCTGTTTATGCAAGCGTTACAAAATTCGCTAGGTAGACATGTGCTCCCGCCTCCTTGAGATCACCCGCGCGTAATCGGCGACCGCAACGCTATACTCGACTGGCAAAACGAGAGCTCGGACGTGGCGCGAGGCCGCGTGCCTGCGGCCGTCAGGTCGCGCTGTCGTGCCAGACATCTTCTGATTTCTTCTGATTTCCCGAAGGTAGATAGACATATGACCATGGAAGCCAAGTGCCCGTTTACACACGCGGATCGGAGCGGCCGGACTAATCGTGACTGGTGGCCGAATCAGTTGGATTTGAGCGTGCTTCGTACGAATCACCCTGCGGGCAATCCGATGGGGCCAGCGTTCAACTACGCCGTCGCATTCAAGACGCTCGATCTCGGCGCGGTGAAGAAAGACATCGCCGAGATGATGACGCAATCGCTGGGGTGGTGGCCGGCAGACTTTGGTCACTATGGTCCGCTCTTTGTCCGCATGGCGTGGCATAGCGCGGGCACCTATCGCATTCAGGACGGACGTGGCGGCGCGGGCTCTGGCCAACAGCGCTTCGCGCCGCTGGCCAGTTGGCCCGACAACGCGAACCTCGACAAAGCCCGCCGGTTGCTCTGGCCGATCAAGAAAAAATACGGGCGCAAGCTCTCGTGGGCTGACTTGATGATCCTCACCGGCAACGTCGCCCTCGAGACGATGGGTTTCAAGACGTTTGGCTTTGCGGGTGGACGTGAAGACGTGTGGGAGCCCGAGCAGGTCAATTGGGGATCGGAAGCGACGTGGCTTGGCGACGAGCGGTACAGCGGCGATCGGCACCTGTCGAATCCGCTCAGCGCGGTGCAAATGGGGCTCATCTACGTGAACCCCGAAGGGCCCAACGGCGATCCGGATCCGCTGAAAGCGGCGCGCGACATCCGCGAGACGTTCCGCCGGATGGCGATGAACGACGAAGAGACGGTGGCGCTCATTGCCGGCGGTCATACGTTTGGCAAGACGCACGGGGCGGGCCCCGCCACGCATGTGGGGCCAGAGCCTGACGCCGCGCCGCTCGAAGCGCAGGGACTGGGGTGGTTGAGCAGTTACAAGAGCAGCAAGGGCGGCGACACGATTACCAGCGGTCTTGAAGTCACCTGGACGACGACGCCGACGAAGTGGAGCAATAACTTCTTCTGGAATCTCTTTGGGTACGAGTGGGAGCTGACCACGAGTCCAGCCGGCGCGAAGCAGTGGACGCCGAAGCACGGGATGGGGCAGAACACGGTGCCGGATGCTCACGATCCCGCGAAGCGGCACGCGCCGGCCATGTTGACGACCGACTTGGCGCTCCGCTTCGACACAGCGTACGAGAAGATCTCGCGGCGGTTCTTCGAGGACCCGCAAGCGTTCGCCGATGCGTTCGCAAAGGCCTGGTTCAAGCTGACGCACCGCGACATGGGGCCGGCTTCGCGCTACCTCGGTCCTGACGTGCCGAAGGAGCCGCAGGTGTGGCAGGACCCGGTGCCGCCGGTGGATCACGAACTCGTTGGCTCCGCGGAGATCGCGGCGCTCAAGCAGCAGCTTTTGGCCTCGGGGTTGTCGGTGACGCAACTGGTCGAGACCGCGTGGGCCTCGGCCGCGTCGTTCCGCGGAACCGACAAGCGCGGTGGCGCAAACGGCGCGCGTATCAGGCTTGCGCCGCAGAAAGATTGGGCGGTCAACAATCCGCCTGCGCTGGCGAAGGTGCTGCAGACGCTCGAGGGGATTCAGCAAACGTTCAACAGTGCGCAGTCAGGCGGCAAGAAGAAGGTGTCGCTGGCCGATCTGATCGTGCTTGGTGGCTGTGCCGCGGTCGAGAAGGCGGCGAAGGACGGCGGCTACGACGTGACGGTGCCCTTTACGCCTGGACGCACGGATGCGTCGCAGGCGCAAACCGACGTTGAGTCGGTTGCCGTGCTCGAACCGGCCGCTGACGGATTCCGCAACTACAGCCGGGCGGGACAGACTGTGCCGGCCGAGCATCTCCTCATCGAGCGAGCCTGTCTGCTTACGCTGAGCGCGCCCGAGATGACCGTGCTCGTTGGCGGCTTGCGTGCGTTAAACGTGACCGCCGGATCGTCAGGGCAGGGGGTATTCACGAAGCGGCCGGGGACGCTCACAAACGACTTCTTTGTGAACCTTGTCGACATGGGGACCGAGTGGACGGCAGCGTCCGATGCGGCGGATGCGTTTATTGGTTCCAGCCGTGAGACCGGTGCGCGTCAGTGGACGGCCAGCCGCGTCGACCTCGTCTTTGGCTCGAACTCCGAGCTTCGGGCGCTTGCCGAGGTCTACGCGAGCAGCGACGCGAGCGAACAATTCGTGCACGATTTCGTCGCCGCCTGGACAAAGGTGATGAACCTCGATCGCTTCGATGTCGTGAACAAAAAATGATTTGAATCTGTGGGCGGTTAGCGGTATTTTGCTCGCCTGAGCAATCCCGAGAATGGCTATCTGAAAGGTGAAGGTGGCACCGTGGTGGATGATTCGAAAACGATGACGCAAGATCCCCCGTCCAATGTGACGCGCCGGAATTTCATCAAGGGTGTGATTGCGGCGGGCGCCGCCGTGTCGTCGGCGAATTATTTATTCCGGACGACGGCGCTGGGGCAGCAAGCTTCCGCGCCCGGCAGCGTGGAACGGCTGGTCACGCTCATGGTCAATGGGCAGGAGCGCCGGGTGGATGTGCTGAAGCAAGAGACCCTGGCGCAGACGCTCCGCTACAAGCTGGGGCTCACGGGGACGAA
>JAISPN010000251.1 GCA_031274845.1 Acidobacteriaceae bacterium | reverse complement strand
CTACGAGTTGAAGGTGCCGGTGGGCACCGGCACCGCGGTCGAAGAACAGTTGTCGATCTCGGCGTCGATGCGTCTGGCGTCGCTCGACTGGTACACCGCCAGGCAAGGCGACACGCTCGCGCTCGTCGCGAAGAAGCTGGGCGTCGCCAAGACCGACCTCGCGGCGGCAAACGATCTTGCCAGCAGCGCGCGGCTCATTGCCGGGCAGAAGCTCATCGTCCCGCGCGAAGCGAAGGCTCAGACGGCAGCCCGGACGGCCGCGCAGACCAGTGCGCCGGCCGTGGATCTGTCGAACGCCTCGCTCTCGAAAGTGTCGTATCAGGTAAAGCCCGGCGACACGCTCAGCTCGATTGCCCGCGTGTTCAGCACGAACGTCACGGCGCTCATGGACTGGAATCACCTGACGAGCTCCGCGATTCGGGAAGGCGCCCGCCTCACGATTTACACCGCCATCCACGCGAACTGACGCAGCGCTGCGGCTCCTGCTCCGCTCGTCAGGTTTTGCCTGCTCGCGCAACAACCTTCGTTGTAAAAACTGATCGCAGGGACGGCTTGATGCGGTCAAATCACGCCGAATCCTGTCGAATCCCGCGGCAGCGCTGACGAAACGTTTCTTGCTACGGTCCGGCGCGTGCTTGCCAGCTTGCGGACCGCCGCCGTCGCCGGGATTGATGCCTGCCTCGTTCACGTCGAAGTCGACGTCTCCTTCGGCCTGCCGGTGTTCACCATGGTGGGACTGCCAGACGCGGGCATGCGCGAAAGCCGCGACCGGGTAAAGAGCGCGGTTCGCAATGCCGGGTTCGAGTTTCCGCCGCACCGGGTCACCGTCAACCTGGCGCCGGCCGATGTCCGGAAAGCGGGCGCCTCGTTCGACCTCCCGATCGCGCTTGGGATTCTGGCGGCGCAAGGCGTCATCGAGCGGCGCGAGATTCACGATGTCGTCGTCCTCGGCGAACTGTCGCTCGACGGCAGCATTCACCCGACACGAGGCGTGCTCCCGGTCGCCGTCGCGGCGCGTCACCATGGTGCGACCGCCATCCTGTTGCCGCGTCAAAACGCTGGCGAGGCGGCCATCGTGGCCGGGCTCACCGTCTGGCCGGCGGAGAGCTTGCGCGAGGCGGTCGCGATTCTGAACGCGCCGGCGAACGCCCCGGTCTATCAGCAGGTGCCGCCCGCGCGCCGCGCGGTTCCCTATCTCGATCTCGTGGACGTCAAAGGACAGTTGCTGGCGCGGCGCGCGCTGGAAGTCGCCGCCGCCGGTGGGCACAACCTGTTGATGGTTGGACCGCCCGGCGCGGGCAAAACGTTGCTCGCGCGCCGGATGCCGGGCATCCTGCCGCCCCTCAGCGCGGACGAAGCGCTTGAAGTGACGGCGATTCATTCCGTCGCGGGATTACTGCCCGAGGGGAGCGGCCTCATCACCGAGCGGCCGTTTCGCGCGCCGCATCACACCATCTCGAACGTCGCGCTGACGGGCGGCGTACGGACGCCGCGTCCCGGCGAAATCAGTCTGGCGCATCACGGCGTGCTGTTTCTCGACGAGATGCTCGAATTTCATCGGAGCGTCCTCGAAGGGTTGCGGCAGCCGCTCGAAGAGGGATCGCTGGTCGTCATGCGCGCGATGCGCAGCGTTAGCTTCCCTGCCCGGTTCGTCCTCGTCGGCGCGGCCAACCCCTGCCCGTGCGGCTATGCGGGCGACCCGAATCGTCCGTGTCGATGTACGCCGGAGAACGTCGCGCGGTATCGCGCGCGGCTTTCCGGTCCGCTGCGCGATCGGATCGACCTCACCGTCGACGTCCCGGCTGTCGATCCCGAGGTGCTCGAAGAGGCGCAACCCGGCGAACCGTCGTCCGCCGTGCGCCAGCGCGTCATCGAGGCTAGGGCGCGTCAGCACGCGCGCATGCCGGCGACCGGCGCGCTCACGAACGCCACGTTGACGCCGTCCGCCTTGACCGCGTGTTGCGCGCTGGACGCCGCGTCCCGGCGTCTCCTCTCCACGGCGATGCGGCGTTTAGGGCTCACGGCCCGCGCCTACGACCGCATCCGCAAAGTCGCACGGACACTGGCCGATCTCGAAGGCGTCGACGCGGTGAGCGTGGTCCATCTCGCAGAGGCGCTTCAGTTTAGGGCGATGCCCTAGATGTAAATTTTTCTGTTTTGGGTGGCCGAGACCCGTGTGATACAGTGCTGACACTTGCCGTGCGGCGCTTGCCGCACCCATCTCTTCTCGTTCGAACGTTTTTATTAAGGTTCTGAACGTTTTGACAGGTGTTTCGGCGTCAGCCCTAACCCGCTGACGAAAAGAGGGGTATGCCTTCGCGTCGATATACGATTTTGATGACCGACCGCTCAACGGGCACCGTCCGCCGGTTGACGGTGAGTCTGCGCACTGCGGTTCTCGGGGTGTCCTCTGTGCTCGTCCTGCCGATCCTGATCGGGATGGGCGCGGTATTGAGCAACCGGATCGAGCGTCAGCAACTGCAAACCGAAAACAGCGCCCTGCAGGTGGAGAACAGCAATTTCCGCGAAACCACCGGGGAGCTCACCACGCAAATTCAGTCGCTTGAGGACGTCATCGACGATCTGGGCGCGCGCGCCAATCTCGACCCGGCGCAGCAACGCGCGATGGCGAAGTTGCCCGCGGTCGTCAAGGCTCGCGCCGCTGGCGGGTCCGCGACGCAGAACGCGGCGGTCTCAAGCCTGCTGAGCGCGCCGTTTGTCTCGTCTGAAGACACCTTCGGCGTCCTGCGCACGCTCTTGCAGAACCTCGAAAGCCGGTTGCGCAACGTCCGCAAGGATGTCGAGCACCAGGAGGCGCTGGCCGCCGCCACACCGTCCATCTGGCCGACGCACGGATGGCTGACCGGCACCTTTGGCGGCCGTTCCGATCCGTTTACCGGCGAGCCCGGATTTCATCAAGGGCTCGACATCGCCACCCCGAAGGGACAACCGGTCTACGCCACGGCCGATGGCCGCGTCGAATCGGCCGCCACCTCCGGCGACTACGGCAACCTGATCGTGCTCGATCACGAGTTCGGGTTGACCACGCGCTACGGACACCTGAGCGCCTTCAACGTCAAGACGGGCGACACCGTGCATCGTGGCGACGTCATCGGCTACGTCGGCTCGACGGGCCGTTCCACCGGCGCGCACCTGCACTACGAGATTCTGGCGAACGGTCAACTGATTAACCCCCTGCAGTTGCTCACCGCGAAGCCGAACCCGAACTAGCCTCCGGCCCCGGACGATTCGCGCTGAGCGTGAGCCGGCGCGAATCGACTGACCAGACATCACGGACGACGCCCGACCGTCTGTTACAATCAATCCATCCTTTTCGACGGTTTCGCCCTGTAGATGCTTCAGACACTCCTCGCAAAAGTCATCGGCACCCAAAACGAGCGCGATCTGAAGAAATTGCGCCCACTCGTCGCGCAGGTGAACGCGTTCGAGCCGTCGCTCACTCCCCTCTCCGACGAGGCGCTGCGCGCCAAGACCGGCGAGTTCAAGGCCCGGATCGCCGACGGCGAAACACTCGACGATCTGCTGCCAGAAGCCTTCGCGGTCGTCCGCGAGGCGGGGCGGCGCGTGCTCAACATGCGCCACTTCGACGTGCAGCTTATTGGCGGCGCGGTGCTCCATCAGGGACGCATCGCGGAGATGAAGACGGGCGAAGGCAAAACGCTCGTCGCGACGCTCCCCGCCTATCTGAACGCGCTCGAAGGCAAAGGCGTCCACGTCGTCACGGTGAACGACTACCTCGCCCGCCGCGACTCGGAGTGGATGGGCAAGATCTACCGCTTTCTGGGATTGAGCGTCGGCGTCATCCAGCACGAACTGACCGACGCGGAACGTCAGGTCGCCTACGGCGCCGACATCACCTACGGCACCAACAACGAGTTCGGCTTCGACTACCTGCGCGACAACATGAAGTTCGACCTCTCGCAGTACGTCCAGCGAGGGCACCACTTCGCGATCGTCGACGAAGTCGACAGCATCCTCATCGACGAAGCCCGAACGCCGCTCATCATCTCCGGCCCGGCCGAAGAATCGACCGATCTCTATTACGAGGTCGACCGCATCATCCCGCGCCTCAAGGCCGGACAGGTGATTCGCGGCGACGCGAAGGCCGAAGAGCGCGAAGCGCTCGAAGCGACCGGCGACTACATCGTCGATGAGAAGCACAAGACCGTCACGCTCACCGAGAGCGGCATGCAGAAGGCCGAGCAGATGCTCATCCATCGGCTGAACGGCGGTCACATCTACGATCTCGAAAACGCCCACATCAAGCACCACGTCGATCAGGCGCTGCGCGCCCACGCGATCTTCAAGCTCGATGTCGACTACATGCTGAAGGACGGCGGCGTCGTCATCGTCGACGAGTTCACCGGACGTCTCATGCCGGGCCGCCGCTGGAGCGACGGTCTGCACCAGGCGGTCGAGGCGAAGGAGAAGGTCAAGATCGAGCGCGAGAACCAGACGCTCGCGACCGTCACCTTCCAGAACTACTTTCGCAAATACGGCAAGCTCTCGGGGATGACCGGCACGGCCGACACCGAGGCCGAAGAGTTCGCCAAGATCTACAAGCTCGATGTCATCGTCGCGCCGCCGAATCGCATCCTCGCGCGCATCGAGAACCCCGACCTCGTCTACCGCACCGAGCAGGAAAAGTGGGACGCGATCGTCGCGGACATTCTCGACGAGCACAAGAAGGGACGCCCGGTGCTCGTTGGCACCGTCTCGATTGAGAAATCCGAGCGGCTGTCGACCTTGCTCGATCGCAAGGGGCTCAAGCGCGGCACGGCGACCGGCGGCACGCTCGACAAACACGTCGTCCTGAACGCGAAGTACCACGCGCAGGAAGCGGAGATCGTCGCGCAGGCGGGACGCCGGGGCGCCGTCACGATCGCCACCAACATGGCGGGCCGCGGCACCGACATTCTGCTGGGCGGCAACGCCGAGTTCATGGCGCGTCAGCAGGCGCTCGCCGAGCAGGTGGCCGAGCGGCTGCCCAAAGGGCAGGAACGCTTCGTCGACGACGAGGAGTGGGTGTACTTCTTCCACCTCGATGGCTTCTACCGCGTGCCGAAGGCGGACTACGAGCGGATCTTCCATCACTTCAAGACCCTCACCGACGCCGAGCACGACGAGGTCGTCACGCTTGGCGGCCTGCACATCGTCGGCACCGAACGTCACGAGTCGCGCCGCATCGACAACCAGTTGCGCGGACGCGCCGGCCGTCAGGGCGATCCGGGATCGTCGCGCTTCTACCTGTCGCTGCAGGACGACCTGATGCGCATCTTCGGCTCCGATCGCATCTCGGGGCTGATGCAGCGTCTCGGCATGGAAGAAGGCGTGCCGATCGAACACGGCATGGTGACGCGCGCGATCGAACGCGCGCAGAAGCAGGTCGAAGCGCAGAACTTCTCCACCCGCAAGCACCTCCTCGAATACGACGATGTGATGAACAAGCAGCGCGAGAGCATCTACGGGCTGCGGCGTCAGATTCTCGAAGGCACCATCAAGGTCTCCGATGAAGAGGGGCACGAAGAGCAGCTCGACTCGCGCGCCTATCTGCTCGAACTCGCGGAAGATCTCCTCGACTCGCTGGTCGAGACGCACATTCCCCGTCAGGGCGATATCGAAGCGTGGGACCTCCCGGCCCTGCAGCGCGAAGTGATGCGCGTCTTCTCCGTCGACACGAGCGACGAGGACTTTGCCGAGCAGACCTCGGACGAGATCCGCGACGAGCTCTGGGAACGGATTCGCGCGCCGTACGAAGAGAAAGAAACGCTCGTCGGCCGCGAGATCATGCAGCGCGTCGAGCGCGACGTCATGCTGCAAGTCGTGGACGGCCAGTGGAAGGATCACCTCTACAGCCTCGATCACTTGAAGGAAGGCATCGGGCTGCGCGGCTACGGCCAGCGCGATCCGCTCGTCGAGTACAAGAAAGAAAGCTTCGAGCTGTTTCAGGCGATGAAGGGGCGCGTCGACGAAGAGATCCTCCGCATCCTGTGGATGCTTCGCCCGGTGCTCACCGACGAATCCGGGCAGCCCGTGGCGCCGCAGCCGCCACGGCGTCCAGACCCGCCGCGTCAGCCGTTGATTCTGAACGATCCCAGTAGCGCCAGCGCCTTGCCGCCATTTGGCGTGCCGCCGCGTCAGGCCGCGCCAGCACCGGCGGCGCGTGGCGCAGAGCCGCCGCACGCCGGGGGCGAGATGGCTGAAGCCAAAACGGTGCGCCGCGACGAACCGAAGGTCGGCCGGAACGACCCGTGTCCGTGCGGTAGCGGAAAAAAATACAAAAAGTGTCATGGCGCTGCTGCGTGATGCGACCAAAGGCCGACGTCTGTCGGCCTTTTGCTTATCGAGAGGGATGCAATGAGCACTACCAAATCAAGTACCGATGTTCGTGAGGCATGGCAGACCGGCACGATCAGTTTCGGGCAGACCGGCGACCCGTTTCCGACGGCGCTCACCTTCGACGACATCCTGCTGGTTCCGCAGCACTCCACCACCCTTCCCTCCCAGGTTGACATCAGCTCGCAACTCACCCGCCACATCCGCCTGAACGTACCGCTCGTCAGCGCGGCGATGGACACCGTCACCGAGTCGCGTCTCGCGATTGCGATGGCGCAGCAAGGGGGCCTCGGCTTCATCCACAAGAACCTGTCGATTCAGGATCAGGCGTCCGAAGTCGATCGCGTCAAACGCTCCGAAAGCGGGATGATCGTCGATCCGATTACGCTCTCCCCCAACCATCGCATCTACGAAGCGCTCGATCTGATGAAGACGTACCGCATCTCGGGCGTGCCGATCACCGAGGATGGCAGCAAGGAAGGGCGGCTCGTCGGCATTCTCACCAATCGCGATCTGCGCTTTGAGAGCAATCTCAATCGGCCGATCTTCGACATCATGACCCGCGAGCACCTGATCACGGTGCCGGTCGGCACCTCGCTCGACGCCGCGCGCGAACTGCTCCACAAGCACAAGGTTGAAAAGCTCCTCGTTGTCGATCACAACTACCGGTTGAAGGGGCTCATCACCGTCAAGGACATTCAGAAGGCGGTGAAGTATCCAAACGCGTCGAAAGATTCGCTCGGACGCCTGCGCTGCGGCGCCGCGATTGGCGTGGCGAAAGACACGATGGAGCGCGCCGAAGCGCTCGTCGCGGCCAACGTCGACGTGCTCGTCGTCGATACCGCGCACGGCCACCAGCAAGGCGTCCTCGACATCGTGGCCAGCATCCGTCAGCGTTTCCCTGACGTGGAGCTCATCGCGGGCAACGTCGCGACGGCGGGCGGCGCGCTGGCGCTCATCAAGGTGGGCGTCGACGCGGTGAAGGTCGGCATTGGCGCCGGCTCCATCTGCACGACGCGCGTGGTCGCGGGCATCGGCGTGCCGATGATCACGGCGATCATCGAGTGCTCAAGGGCGGCGGCCGAACACGGGATTCCGGTGATGGCCGACGGTGGCATCCGCTTCTCCGGCGACATCACGAAGGCGCTGGCGGTCGGCGCGAGCACGACGATGATTGGGAATCTCTTTGCGGGGACGGACGAGAGCCCGGGCGAGATGATTCTGTATCAGGGGCGCAGCTTCAAGGAGTATCGCGGCATGGGATCGCTTGGCGCCATGCGCCGCGGCAGCCGCGACCGCTACTTCCAGGACGAATTCGATCTCGAAAACCCGAACGCGGGCGAAAAGCTCGTGCCGGAAGGGATTGAAGGGCGCGTCGCGCACAAGGGGTCGGTCGCGGCGATGATCTATCAACTCGTCGGCGGCTTGCGCGCCGGCATGGGCTACTGCGGCGCGCCGTCGATTAGCGAGTTGCGGCAGAAGGCGAACATCGTCCGGATTACGCCAGCCGGCTTCCGCGAAAGCCACGTCCACGACGTCGCCATCACCAAAGAAGCGCCGAACTACCGCTCGGAGTAACCGATCGAGTATCCGTGATCAGCAGATTGACGAAGGACAGTGATGGCTGCCGAACAGAATTTTAAAAATCACGCGCGTTTCGATCCGGTAGTGCATTTCTTCGTCGTGCCGGTGCTGGCCGTGTCTTTGATTGCGGCCATCGCGGCCACCATTCACTACTGGCCGGAGTATGCCCACGAGCACCTCTGGCTGAGCGTATTACTCGTGGCCCTCATCGCATCGGTCGTGCGCACGCGCCTGAACGATTTGAAGGTGCAGGATCGTCTTATCCGTCTGGAAGAGCGGCTGCGCCTCACGGCGCTCCTTCCCGCCGAAGAGCATGCGCGGATTTACGAGCTGTCGATTC
>JAISPN010000309.1 GCA_031274845.1 Acidobacteriaceae bacterium | reverse complement strand
TTCGTCCGCACGATGGCCTGCACCGCCGCCACCACGTCGTCGATCGACTTCCCCGTCGGGTCGACGACCGTCGCGTCGGCGGCGGCATAGAGCGGCGACACGGTTCGCGTGCGATCGCTGCGGTCGCGCTCGGTGAGGAGCGTCGCCATTTCAGCAATGGCCGTGGGACCGCCGCTGTGCGCGGGATCGTGCGCGCGCCGGCGCGCGCGCTCTTCCTCCGACGCGTCCATGTAGATCTTCACGTCCGCGTGCGGAAAGACCACCGTCCCGATGTCGCGCCCTTCCATGACGATACCGCCGTCCGCGCCGAGCGCCCGCTGACGCGCCACCAGAATGTCGCGCACGCGCGGCAACCGCGCGACCGTGGCCGCAGCGCGATCGATGGCCGGCGTCCGAATCTCTCGCGTCACATCAATCCCGTCGATGGCGACGAGGCCATCGCCCACAAAGAGATGCGCCCGATCCGCCACCGCCGCCACCGCACGCTCATCGTCGAGCGCAATGCCGTCGTGCCCGGCCTTCCATCCCACCGCGCGGTACATGGCGCCGCTATCCACGTGCTGATATCCCAGCGACGCCGCCAGCGCGCGAGCCACCGTGCCCTTCCCCGCACCCGACGGACCATCGATCGCAATGACGAGACGTTTCATTCGCGATCGAGTCTAACGGATCATCTCGTCATCTAGTCATTGTCCAGCCCCCTCGCCCGCGTGCGGGAGAGGGGGGAGAGGGCGTACCAATGACCCAATCACCAGATGACCCAATCTTTGAGAGAATCACTAGCGTGGAACGGCTGCAAAAGATTCTGTCGCAAGCAGGCGTCGCGTCGAGGCGCGCGTCGGAACAACTGATCGTCGAGGGGCGCGTCACGGTCAACGGCGTCACGATTCGAGAACTCGGCACCAAAGCCGATCCGGCCGAGGACGACATCCGCGTCGACGGACGCCGAATCAAAGTCGCGGAACGTCACCGCTATCTGCTGCTCAACAAGCCGCGCGGCTACGTCACGACGCGATCGGACCCGCAGAAGCGTCCCACCGTGATGGACCTCCTGCAAGGGATCGGCGAGTACGTCTACCCGATCGGACGTCTCGACTACGACTCGGAAGGGCTCCTCTTGCTCACCAACGACGGCGCGCTCGCCGAGCAGCTCACGCACCCGCGCCACGGCGTCCCGCGCGTCTACGAAGCGAACGTCCTCGGCATCCCCGATCGGCACGACATCGAACGGCTCGTGAAAGGCGTCACGATTGAAGGGCGGCGCACGCAACCAGCCATCGTGCAGATGCTGCCGGGACGCGACGAGCGGCACTCCACACTGCGGATCACGATCCACGAAGGACGAAACCGGCAGGTGCGGAATATGTTCGATGCGATCGGCCATCCGGTCGATCAGTTGAAGCGCGTGGCCATCGGTCCGCTCCGCGACAGCCGGCTCAAAAGCGGCCACTGGCGAAACCTGACCATCCCGGAAATCGCCGCGCTCAAACGCGCCGCCGTCTCCAGCGCCGACACGCCAAAGACCGCGCGCCCGACGTCACGGCGGACCAAACCGTCCGCGGCCAGCCGCACTTCACGCTGACGGTCGCGCTGAATATCGAAGGGCCGCTTACTCGCGCGGCTCTTCGCCGCTCTCCTCGACCGCGCTCGATGCGTCGAACGACGCATCTTCCGGTTCGAGCAGCGGCAACTCTTCCTCGGGCGGCAACTGCTCGGTGAGTAGCGGCGTTTCAATGCCGAGCGCTTCGGCCATGTCCTCAACCTTCGGCAAGTCGGCGAGATCGTTCAGCCCAAAGCGAATCAGGAACTCGCGCGTCGTCGCGTACATGAACGGACGGCCGACGACCTGCTTGCGGCCGACGATCTTGACGAGGCCGCGCTCCAGGAGCGTGTTCATCACGCCTGACGTGTTGACGCCACGGATCTCCTGCACTTCGAGCGCCGTCACCGGCTGCCGATAGGCGACGACGGCGAGCGTTTCGAGCGCGGGCACCGACAGCTTCTGCGTCGTCCGCTCGTGAAAGAGCCGCCGCACCCATTCGTGCAGGTCGGGACGCGTGACGATCTGATAGCCGCCCGCCACTTCGACGAACTGCAAGCCGCCGGGACGCTCGTAGTCCTGCTTCAGCCCCTCGATTGCCAACTGCACTTCGTCTTTGGGCTCATCTTCGAGCAACTTCGCGATCGCCTTGAGCGACAACGGATCGGGCGACGCGAAGATGAGCGCCTCGACAATCGCCTTCAACTCCGCGGATGGCTGACGCGCGTCGGCGGCGTCAACAGCCATGACCTCGTCGAGCGATAGATCGTCACTCGTCTGCGTCTCGTCGACTGACGGCTCGGCAAGCGCCGACGGCTCACGCTCGATGTCGATGACGACCACCTGTTCATCCGCCTCCACCGCCTGCTCCGCCACGACGGCGTCCTGCTCCTCGCTCACGCTCCACCCTCCGGATCACCAATCGGATGCGGCGCATCGGCTGGCCGCGGACGTTTGTACACGCGGATCGGACCGAAGCTCCCCGACTGAAAGACGCGAATCAACTTCAAACGGATCATCTCGAGCAGCGCCAAAAACGTCACGATGAGGCCGCTGCGCTCGTCCACGTCGGCAAAGAGATCTTCAAAGCCGCACGCCTCGTGCTCGGAGAGCCGCACCAGCAACTGGTCGATCCGCACTTCGAGCGGAATCTGCTCTGGCGGAAGCAGCACCTTCGGCCGCGACCGCGCGCGTTCCACCACTTTTTGAAACGCGCTCAGCAGGCTGAAGAGATCGACTTCGAGTTCCGGCTCGTATTCGTCGCCAGCAATCGCCGCCACGCGTTCATCAGGGCGCTGCCACTGCGCGGCGCGAAGCTGCTCGCGCTCGTGCAGCAGTTCCGCCGCCGCCTTGATCTTCTGATGTTCGAGCAGACGCCGCACCAGCGCGTCGCGCGGATCTTCCTCGATCTCGCCATCGACGCCCGCCGCGGTTTCCGGACGCGGCAGCAGCATCTTCGACTTGATGTGGATGAGCGTCGCCGCCATCACCAGAAATTCACCGGCGATGTCGAGATTCAGTTCCTGCAGCAGCTTGATCGCTTCGAGATACTGCTGCGTGATGAGCGCGATCGGAATGTCGTAGATGTTCACCTCGTTCTTCTTGATGAGGTGCAACAACAGATCGAGCGGCCCCTCGAAGTTTTCGAGGTAAATCGGAATCGCCTCGAGCGACGATTCGAAATCCTGAGGTTCTGTCGTCATCCCCTCAGTACCTGATCTTCATGGCGTCGCGCACGCGGTCCAAGGTCTCGACCGCGATTGTTCGCGCGCGCGCGGAGCCGTCGAACACGATCTCCCTGAGACGCTCCGGCGCCGACAGCAGTTCGGTCCGGCGCTGACGGATCGGTTCGAGGTGCGCGTTCAACGCATTCGCAAGCGTCGTCTTCACCTCGACGTCGCCCACCTTGCCGGCACGATAGCGCGCCTTGAGATCGTCGACCTCGGCCGTGTTCGTGTTGAAGGCGTCGTGATACGTGAACACCGGGTTGCCTTCGACGGTGCCCGGAATGTCGGCGCGCGTCCGCTTCGGATCGGTGTACATCGACCGGACCTTCTTCATCACATCGGCGGCGGAGTCCGAGAGATGAATCGTGTTGCCGAGGCTCTTGCTCATCTTCTTGTCGCCGTCGAGCCCAGGCAGACGCGCGAATTTCGTCAGCATCGGCTGCGGCTCGACGAGTACCTCGCCAAAGAAATTATTGAAGCGCCGCACGCTCTCGCGAGCCAGCTCCAGATGCGCGACTTGGTCCTCGCCCACGGGCACGAACTGTCCGTCGTAGAGCGCCACGTCCGCCGTTTGCAGCAGCGGATACCCCAGGAACCCGATCGACGAGAGGTCTTTGTCCTTGAGGTTCTCCTGCTGCTCCTTGTACGTCGGCACACGTTCGAGCCACGGCACCGGCACGACCATCGAGAGCAGCAGATACAGCTCGGCGTGTTCGGGCACGAGCGACTGCACGAAGATCGTGCTCCGCTCGGGATCGATCCCCGCCGCAATCCAGTCGGCCACGTTCTCGTACGCGTGGGCCGTCAACCGGCTCGTATCGGCGTAGTCGCTCGTCAGCGCGTGCCAGTCGGCGACGAAATAGAAGCAGTCGTAGCGTTGCTGCAGCGGCACCCAGTTCCCGAGCGCGCCGATCAGGTGACCGAGGTGAAGTTGTCCCGTCGGCCGCATGCCGGACACGACACGAGGACGAGCGGAAGAAGAGGACGAACCGGCTAGTGTCATTGATGCCATTACGTCAGCAGCGAGAAGAAGAACATCGCCGGCCGCGCCACGACGTAGTCGAACACCGGCGTGAGCACAACCGCGTAGATGAGGAGAAATCCGTACGGCCGCAGCCGATCGAAAAGACGCGCCCCGTTATTGGACAGCAAGCCGCTCACGACGTTGCCTCCATCGAGCGGCGGCACCGGAATCATGTTGAAGAACGCCAGCAGCAAATTCACAAACAGCGCCCCCGGCAGCATTCGGGCCAGCGGCATCATCGCGCTCAACGCATCAGGCGTCGCCAAGGTTCTGAGCGCCTTGATCCCCGCCGCCGCGACAAGGGCGATGAGAAAATTACTCGCGGGCCCCGCCGCCGACACGAGCACGAAATCGCGGCGCCCGTGCCGCAACCGCGACACGTTCACCGGCACCGGCTTCGCCCAACCGATGATCGGCAATCCACTGGCAATCGCCATGAGCGGCAACAACACCGTTCCCACCAGATCCGCGTGTACCAAAGGATTAAACGACAGGCGGCCCAGCAGTCGCGCCGTCGGATCGCCCAGCCTGTCAGCCGACCACGCGTGCGCCGCCTCATGCACTGTCAGCGAACAGAGCAACACGAGGAATGTGATGACCACCTGTGAGAGATCGGGACCGGGCAAGGTCGTACAGGTTAAGTCTGGCTTGAGAAAAAGGCAAGAATCGCATCGGCGACTTTTGGCCCGACAAGCGCGGCCAGTTCCTCGCGTGTCGCGCGGCGCACACCGGAGAGACTGCCAAACCGCGTCAGCAACGTCCGCCGGCGTCGCGGCCCGACACCGGGCACATGATCGAGCTCAGAGGTTAAATCGCGCATCGCGCGCGCCTTGCGATGAAACGTCACGGCAAACCGGTGCGCCTCGTCGCGAATCCGTTTGAGGAGCAGCAGCGCCGGATCGTGCTCGCCTAGCGCGATGGGACGATCGTCATGGCGCGTGAACAGCAGCTCTTCTTTTTTGGCAATGCCAACGGCCACGAGATTCGCAAGACCGAGCTGTTCCAGCGCGTCGTAGGCGACGTTCAACTGCCCTTTGCCGCCATCGATCAAGATCAGATCCGGAAACGGACCGCCATCTTCGAGCAAGGCGCGATACCGGCGGCCGACGACTTCGCGCATCGCGGCAAAATCGTCCGGCGCGGGAAGCGGCGCGGATGTCTTGATCCGGAACTTCCGGTATTCGCGCGGGCGCATGCGTCCGTCTTCGCACACCACCATGGACGCGACCGTTTCGCTCCCCTGCAGCGTCGAGATGTCGAAGCACTCGATGCGACGCGGCAACGACGGCAGCGACAACACCAACTGCAACGTTTCGAGCGCGGTGAACTGCGCCGTCGCATCCTGATTCATCCGCGTCTGGTACGCGAGGGACGCATTGCGATTCGCAAGGTCGAGCAAGCCGCGCTTCTCGCCACGCTGCGGAACGACGAGCCGCACCTTGCGTCCCGCGCGCGCGGCCAGCCACGCTTCGAGCGCGTCAGGATTCTCCGGCGTAATCGGCAGGTGGATTTCCGGCGGCGCCACGCGCGCCTCGTAGAACTGTTGCAGCGCCGCTTCGAGCACTTCCGCGTCACGTTCGCCGGCGTCGCTTTCGCTCCCGAGTTCAATCCGCTCGACGACACGGCCATGCCGCACCTGAAACACCTGCACGACCGCGCCCCCCGGCCCCACTTTCATGCCGAAGACATCGCGATGCCCCAGCTCCACCGTCGCCATCTTCTGCTGACGGTCCTGCATCGCCTGCACGGTGCGCATGGCGTCGCGCAACTGCGCCGCCTCCTCGAAGCGTTCGTCAACCGCGGCGGCCTGCATGCGCGCCTCCAGCGTGCGCACGAGCTCGTCGTTCTTGCCTTCGAGAAAGAGCTGCGTCAACTGCACCGCCCGGTCGTAATCCTCCGGCGGACAGATGGTCTCGACGCACGGCGCGATGCACCGCTTGATGTCGTATTCAAGACAGGGGCGGCTGCGCATCCCGGTGATCACTTCGTTGCAGGACCTGATGCCAAACAGCCGGTGCGTGAGCGACATCGTCTTGCGCGCGAACTTCGCCGGCAGAAATGGACCGGCATAGAAGCTGCCGTCGCGCTCGACACGGCGCGCGACGAGGATGCGCGGCACACGCTCGCCGGTCGTCAGCTGCAGGTACGGATAACTCTTGTCGTCGCGGAGGAGGATGTTGTACTTCGGACTCCGCTGCTTGATCAGATTGTTCTCGAGCGCGAGCGCCTCGACGACCGAGTCGGTGACGATAAATTCGAGACGAACGATCTCGTCAAGAAGCGCGTCCGTCTTGGGGCTGTTCCCGTAGGCGCCCAGATAGTTGCGGACCCGGTCGCGCAGCGCCCGCGCCTTGCCGACGTAAATCGTCTCGCCGTCCGCGTTGAAATAGAGGTAGACGCCGGGCTGTTCGGGCAGCCGGGCAATCTGATCCTTGAGTTCGCGGATGGCCATACAGTACTATCGTCGCGGCTTCTGCTCGCGTCCGAACCTAGTATTTTATCGTGCCTTCACACGCTGACACCGTCGCCCATTCGTCTTCCACACCGCACACGCACCAGGCGCCTGCGCCGAAATCACGGTTCACCTTCACCGGGATCATCGGCACGATCTGCTGGTTCCCGCTGAAGGCCATCATCGAAACGTGCGTCGCGCTCCGGATTCATCCGAACGTGCTGACGCTGGTCGGCGTCATCATCAACGTCGGCGCCGCCTGGGCGCTCGCCTCGCACCGGTTCCTCCTTGGCGGCGTCATCATGATCGTCGCCAACATCTTCGACTTCATCGACGGCAAGGTCGCGCACCGCTTGCAGTTGCAGTCGCAGTTTGGCGCCTTCTGGGACTCCACGCTCGACCGCTTCTCGGATCTGGCGCTCATCACCGGCTTAATCTTTTTGTACTCGCGGCTGGGACGGAGCGACTACGTGCTCGTCGCCGCGCTGACGCTGATCTTCTCGATCATGACGAGCTACGCGCGCGCGCGCGCCGAGTCGCTCATCGCCAAGTGCAAGGTCGGCTTCATGGAACGCCCCGAGCGCATCGTCCTCTTCATGATCGGCGCGTTCACGAACCGCATGGCGGGCATCCTGTGGGTGATTCTGGTCCTCTCGGTGCTCACCGTCGCCAACCGCATCTACTACACCTATCTCGCGCTCAACGCGCTGCCGATGCCAGCGCGCGACGGCGTGCGCGGCGCCATCAACCGCGCGTTCTTCTGGACCGACGAGCGCACCAGCATCCCCTACGACATCTGGGTCATCGCCATCCTCGCCTTCGTCTGGCTCGTGCCGCCAGACTGGCTGAGCGACCCGACGGCCAGCGGCCTCGGCGTCGCCGGCTGGCTCACATCGCTCGGAAAATAGACTCTCGCCAGGCGCACCTACGCGTCGTCGCGTGCGTCGTGGACGCCCAAGTCCAGGCCGGTGCCGGTGAAGTGGATCTCGTGCTCGCCGATCTTGTCGCGCAGCAGGCGGCGGGCTTCGCCGTAGTGGTTGGGCGGCACCGTCAGGCGGCGCGCCAGATTCCGCACCCGTGAGATGACGATGAGCACG
>JAISPN010000263.1 GCA_031274845.1 Acidobacteriaceae bacterium | reverse complement strand
ATGACAAACCGCATTGACGCCAGCGAGTAATCCTTGCGCCGCCGCCTCTTCGTAGCCAGACGTCCCGTTAATCTGCCCGGCGAGAAACAACCCGGCGATACGTTTGGTTTGAAGGCCGCGATCGAGTTCCGTTGGCTGGATGAAGTCGTACTCAACGGCATAGCCCGGCCGAAGCATGACCGCGTCTTCGAGTCCCGGAAGCGCGTGAACGAGATCCTGCTGGACTTCTCTTGGCAGGCTCATGGAAAACCCGTTGACGTAGATGTCCGTCGCCTCGACCCCTTCGGGCTCCAGATAGATCTGGTGGCGTTCGCGATCGGGAAACCGAACGATCTTGTCTTCGAGCGACGGGCAATATCTGGGGCCAATTCCGGAGATCTGGCCATTGAACAACGGCGACCGGGCGACATTCGCCTTGACGATGTCCCGGACACGATCGTTCGTGTAGAGGAGATAGCAGGAAATCGAGGCGGGCGGAACGCCGGTGCTGAGAAAAGAAAACGGGACGGGATGCTCGTCGCCGCGTTCCTCAACGAAGACGCCGGCCGCCACCTGACGGCTGAAATCGATCGACTGTCTGTCGAGACGAGGGGGAGTGCCCGTCTTCAAACGCCCCCACGAAAACCCGAAACTTTTCAGTGATTCAGCAAGATCGTGCGTGGGCGGCTCGCCGATGCGCCCGGCTGGACGTTGCTCGGGACCGATGTGAATTAGGCCGTTGAGGAAGGTGCCGGTCGTGATGACGAGCGACGCGCAGTAAATATGTCGGCCGTCCTCAAGAGCAAGACCGACGACGCGGCCGCCAGACGTCAAAATCCTGCCGGCGCGTCCAAGTATCCACTCGATGTTTGGCTCTCTCTCGAGGGCGTCGCGCATCCACTGACCGTAGCGTTTCTTGTCCGCCTGCGCGCGCGGCGACCAGACCGCCGGGCCTCGGCTCCGGTTCAGCAACTTGAACTGCAGTCCCGTAGCGTCAATCGCGCGCCCCATCAAACCGCCAAGCGCGTCGATCTCCCGAACGAGGTGACCCTTGGCCGTGCCGCCGATCGCCGGATTACACGGCATGTGCGCCACGGTCTCCGCCGAGAGCGTGCAGAGCCCTACGTGCGCGCCGAGACGAGCGGCGGCGTACGCCGCCTCGCACCCGGCGTGACCCGCTCCGACGACGACGACATCAACGGTCATTTGCCGATACAGAAGCTTGCGAAAATATGCGCCAGCACATCGTCTGATGTCCTGACGCCGGTAATTTCTTCAAGATGTCCTCGGGCTTCCTGAAGATCCGCAAGAACGAATTCCTCCGGCATCGCCTTGTCCACCACCGACGATTCCGCCCGGACGAGCGCTTCGCGCGCGCGGCGCACCAATTCGAGGTGACGGACGTTGGTCATCGCAGGCCGTTCCCGTTCGACACCCAATCCAAGCCGCTCGCGAATCTTCTCACGCAACACGCCGAGCCCTTCGCCCGTCACGGCAGATACGGACACGGCCTCCGGATGGCTCCACGCGGCCTCGATATCTGACTTATTAAATACAATAAGTCTTTTATTTTCAATTATTTGCAGTGTTTTTTCGTCGGTGTCTCGTGGTGCAGCACTGCCATCAAACACATCGAGAATCAGGTCTGCCGTTTGCCCGGCGGCGGTGGCGCGACGGACCCCTTCCGCTTCAACGGCATCGCCGGTCTCGCGCAACCCCGCGGTGTCGACGAGCGTGACGCGCAGGCCGTCGAGATCGACGACTTCGGAAACGAGATCGCGTGTAGTTCCCGGCGCCTCGCTGACGATGGCGCGCGCGGTGCCGAGCAGCGCGTTGAACAGACTGGATTTGCCCACGTTGGGTGCGCCGACAATCGCAATCTGAAGCCCTTCGCGCACAAGGCGGCCACGGCCACCTTCGGCCATCAACGCATCGAGCCGGCGGAGAAGATCGCCGATCGCTGTCGCGATGGACGCGGGATCGACGAAGTGATACCCCTCGTCCGGAAAATCGACCGACGCTTCAAGCCGCGCGATGAGATCAAACAGCGTGTCGTGAATCGCGTTCAGCGCTCCGGTCAACGTGCCATTCAACTGATCGAAGGCGACCTGCGCCTGAAACGGCGTCGTTGCGTCAACGAGATCGCGGATCGCTTCGGCTTGCGGCAGATCGATTTTTCCATTGAGGAACGCACGCAGCGTGAACTCGCCGGGCGCGGCTGCTCGCGCGCCAAGCGCCACGGCGCTCTGCACGATGTTCGTGAGCACGACCGGGCTTCCATGCACGCTGATTTCAACAACAGCGTCGCCCGGGGAGGAATGCGGTGCGGGGAAATACGTCACGACCGCGTGATCCGGCGTTTCGGTTCGGGTGCCGACGATCGTGAAGGTCGCGTGCCTCGGCGCAAACGGCTCGGCGCGATCGGTCAGTTGTTTCGCGATCGACAGCGCATCCGATCCGCTGAGACGAACAATCCCGAGGCCGCCACGTCCGGACGACGTCGCAATCGCGACGATGGTATCGGTCGCGGAAAACGGCATCGGGGCTATTTTGCCGAGATGTAAACCGTCTTCGAGAAGGCGTCGCCGATGCTTTCGCTCGCCGCGCCGGGGACTTCAGCCACGGCCATGTGCACGAGACGGCGCTCGTAGGGGTTCAGCGGTCCGAGCTGCTGATCGGCGCCGGTCTGCTTGGCTTTTTCGGCGAGGAACTTCGCCATCTGCTTGAGCTCGGTGTCCTTGCCCTTGCGATAACCAAGCGCGTCGACGAAGACGCGCGCGTCGTCGCCCGCGCCGCGAGCAAACGCCATATCGACGATGTGCTGAAGCGCCTTGACTGGTTCGCCACGATGACGGGCGAGAAGTTCCGCCTGTTCGCCAGAGAGATTGAAGCGGACCCCTTCGGATGTCTCTTCAACTTCCACCGATGAGCTGATGCCGAGCGCCGCAGAAAAACGGGTGAGAAAATCAACAATCGGATCCGTCGCCACACTCATCGTCTTAATTCTCCCGGCTGGCGTCTTCGGTTTTTCCGCTGCCGACACGTTTGACGCGCCGCTCCGCGGCGGGCCGCGCCGTCCGTATGTTCGGCGGCCCAATCAACTTGTTGGTCAACATTTGCTGACCGATGCCAAGAATGTTGTTCACGAAATAGTAAAGCATCGCGCCTGCCGGCATCGTGATGAAGAGGAACATCATCACCAGCGGCATGACCATCATCATCTTCTGCTGCGCCGGGTCCACGCCTGGCGGCGCGGGCATCATCCACTGCATGGTAAATTGCGAGACGCCAACCAAAATCGGCAGCAGATAGAACTTGTCCGGTTGCGACAAGTCGTGAATCCATCCAATAAACGGCGTGCCGCGCAGCTCAATGGAGTAGTTGAGCATGTAGTAGAACGCCATGAGGATCGGCAGCGGAAGCAGCCCCGGGATGCAGCCGCCGGCCGGGTTGACGCCGCGCTCGCGATAGAGCGCCATCAACTCCTGATTCATCTTCTGACGCGCGGGATCGGTCGTCTTCAGCTTCGAGTAGCGTTCCTGAATCGCCTTTGCTTCGGGCTGGATCTCCTGCATCTTCCGGGTCGACGCCACGCTCATGTGGTTCAGCGGGAAGAGAATGATGCGGAGGAGCGCCGTCAACGCCACGATGGACCAGCCGTAGTTGCCGATGTAGTCGTGGATCCAGTTCAGCGTCCGCAAGAGCGGGACGATAATCACGGCGAACATGCCGTAGTTGATCGTCTTGGTCAGCGCCGGGTCGACCGCGGCAAGCGTGTCGAAGTTCTTGGGCCCGACAAAATACGTGATCGGCGCTTCCGGTTGCGGCATCTGCAATTCGTAGGAAACGAATTGCCGTGGCGGCTGCTCCGCGTCGGACGGAATCGGTTCGGTGAATGCGGTGTAGAGCGCCTTCGCCCGGCCCGGCTTGAGCGCGATGGACAGGAAGTAGTGATCCTCGATGCCAACGTAGTCGAACGTGTCTTCAGCCGTCATCGCCGCGCCGATCGACTTCGCCGTCGGCCGCGACACCGTTCCCGCCACGGCGGAAAGACCGCCGGGCAACACCGCCGACCGGCCGGTTTGCGAATCGTTATCGCCAAGTCCCGGCCCCCACTGGATCGCCGGGTTGAGCGTGCGGTCGTTTTCCTTGAGGGTGACGCGCACCGTCACCAGAAACGACGCGGGATCGAGCACGAATTCTTTCGTCGCGCTGATGCCGCTATCGTCGCGATAGTTGAAGGTGATCGTGGCGGGCGACGAGATCTCGCCCCCATCCGGCGCGCCACCGACGGTGTAGAGCGCTGAATTCACCACGCGCGTCACGCGCGCATCGTCGGTCTTGAGCGTGAAGGGGAGCGGTTCGGTGGCGGCAAGTTCCTTCGCGACGAGCTCGAGCGGTTTATCAAAGCGATCGCGATAGCCCTTGAGCGTCCAGCTCTTGAGCCGCGCGCCGCGATTCGTAAACACCGCGCTGACGTGAGGCGTCTCGACGCGGATGTCGCGTTCGGTGCTGTCACCAACCAGCGGCGTCGAGGCTGGTTCCGCCGGTGTCGCATCAGCGGACGCTGTGACCGCGCCGGGTTGCCCGGACGCGGTTCCCGCCCCGGATGCGCCTCCCGGTGACGTCGCCGATACCGGCGCCGGCTTCGGCGTGGGATGCGCGAAGTAGAACTGGTATCCGTAGATCACCAGGAACGACAGCAGAAAAGCAACGAGAACGCGACGTTCCAAAATCAACCTCGAGGGGGCACCGGGTCGTAACCTCCGGCGCAAAGCGGTTGGCAACGAGCAAGCCGGCGTGCGGTGAGCCACGAGCCGCGCGCCAGGCCATACGCGCGGATGGCGTCGGCCGCGTAATCAGAACACGACGGCACGAACCGGCACGAACCGGAAAACAACGGTGATATCAGGAGCTTGTAGCCTCGGAGCAGCGCGAGCGCGGCGGTCACCTGAATGGAAAGACGTTGTGGAGGCACAACAGGTTCAGCGGACGTCACGCGACCGGCGGAGACTGCGTTCGATGTTCTGACGGAATTCGAACTCAAGGGTAGTCAGGCTGGCCTCGACGAGTTCCCGCCGAGGAATCACGACAACATCGACGCCCGGCGCCAGCTTGTTGCGACGAAAGACTTCTCGAACGAGCCGTTTCGCTTTGTTTCTCACAACGGCGCCGCCCAGCTTTCGCGTGGCGGCGATTCCGAGTCGACCCCAACGAAGTCCGTTGGGGCAGGTAAACACCGTGAAGAACCGGCTGTGTACCTTGCTGCCCCGATCGTAGATTTTTTGGTACTCGGCTCGATGGCGGACACGCTCGTGCCGCTCAAACGTCGCTGGCACCTGACCGGCCACCACCATGGCCAACTCCCTTAGAAATCGACTATTCGCTGCTGACCGTGAGACGCTTCCGCCCCTTGGCACGGCGGCGCTTCAGGACCAAGCGGCCATTCTTCGTGCTCATGCGGACGAGAAAACCGTGCGCCTTGCGGCGGCGACGTTGATTCGGTTGGAACGTGCGCTTGCCCTTCATCTATAGCTCCAAAATTCTCTTGAAACGAACCGCTAATGTTAGCGGACCGTTCGAAGCAGTGTCAATCACGCGGAACGCGGCCACCCGCGCGAATCACCTCATCGCGGGTACGCCATCGGCGCGGTCTGTGTTAGATTGACGTTCCTGCTTGATGGCCCTTGCCACGAGCGCGCGTGCCCGACTGCCAGCGATGTACGTTTGGTCTCTCACCAAAGTTTTCCACACCTGTGGAAAAACCTGTGGAAATCGGAACAAATTGGAAGATCTTCGTACGTTTTCGCCTGTTTTTCTTAAGAAATTCTGCAATCACGATCTGGCTGTCCTGGCATGAATCTTTGGGAGCAAGTGCTCGCACGGGTTGAAACAAAAGTCAACCGTCACAGTTTCTACACTTGGTTCAAGCCCACCAGTTTCGTCAGCGAAGAGGCAGGACTCCTCACCGTGAGGGTGCCGAACGAGCTCTTCAAGGACTGGCTAAACAAGCACTACGCCGCGGTGCTGAATGAAGCCTTTTCGGAACTGAAGCGCTCCGGGTTGCAGGTCACGTTTATTGCCGAGCCGCTGCCCGACAGCCCGCCGATTTCACTCAGCCCGGCAGAGACGATTGTGACTGGAACGGCGACGCCTCCGCCCGTCATTGCTGGCTCGGCGGGACTCAATCCCCGCTACACCTTCGACACGTTTATCGTCGGATCGTCGAATCAGTTTGCGCACGCCGCCTGCCGCGCGGTGGCTGAACTTCCATCACGGTCGTACAACCCGCTGTTCATCTACGGTGGCGTGGGGCTCGGCAAAACGCACTTGATGCACGCCATCGGCCATTACGTGCTCCTGCACGATCGCAATCTCAAGCTCACCTACATCTCGTCCGAGCGGTTCATGAACGAGATGATCAACGCCGTCCGTTACGACCGCGTGCTTGATTTCCGCGAACGGTACCGCAGCGTCGACGTGCTGCTCGTCGATGACATCCAGTTCCTCGCCGGCAAGGAAGGGACGCAGACCGAGTTCTTTCACACGTTCAACGCGCTCTACGATGCGCAAAAGCAGATCGTCCTCAGCAGCGACTGCCCGCCGCACGAAATCCCACAACTCGAAGAGCGTCTCCGCTCACGCTTCGAATGGGGATTGATTGCCGATATTCAATCGCCCGATCTCGAAACGAAGGTGGCGATTCTCAAGAAAAAAGCTGAAACCGAAGCGGTGCCGCTCCCCGACGATGTCGCGATCTACATCGCCGGGAAAATCAAATCGAACATCCGCGAACTCGAAGGCTCGCTCATCCGCCTCGTCGCGTACGCCTCGCTCACCGGTCAGGAGATCTCGCTCTCGCTCGCTCAGGACGTGTTGAAGAACATCCTCGATCACGAAGAGCGGGCGGTGACGATCGAGATCATCCAGAAATACGTCGCCGACTACTACAACCTGAAGCTGGGCGACCTCAAATCGCGCAACAACTCGAAGTCGATTGCGATGCCGCGGCAGATTGCGATGTACCTCTGCAAATCGCTGACGCACGCGTCATTGCCGGAAATCGGCCGGAGCTTTGGCGGCAAGCACCATTCGACCGTCATCCACTCCATCCGCAAGGTGGAAGATCTCCGCAAGAAGGACACAGATTTCAACAGCCTGATGGCGAACTTTCTCGAAGGTTTTCGCTAGGTACCGCAGGTTTCCACAGGGTGGGCTGCGGAAGACGTGAGGACGATCTGTGGATGGACGAATGGACGAAAAACCGGCCGGTTTTCGCCGGAAAACGATCCACGTTTTTTCCACACCCTAAGTTGTTGATATAAAATGACTAGCGGCGTTCAACTACTTTTCAACACCGTATTTCTTCTTATATAATTCCTTCCATTGAATTTTCCCTTCTACATGGGGAAGTAGGACCGCGTCGCCCACCTTTTCGAGGTCAGCACATCTATGGAACTTGTCGTCCGCAAGAACGACCTTCTGCGAGAACTGCAACTTTTCCAGGGCATCGTGGAACGCAAGAACACGATCCCGATTCTCGCGAACGTCCTGATGGAAGCTCAAGGCGAGGAAGTCCGTTTTCTCGCCACCGATCTCGAAGTCGCGCTGCGCAGCACCTGCGCGGCGACGGTCACCAAACCGGGATCGCTCACGCTCCCCGCGAAAAAACTCTACGAGATCGTGCGGGCGCTTCCGGACACCGACATCCGGATTTCCGAGGACAAGAACGGCGTCAAGATCGCCGCGGATCGTTTCGATTCGAGGATGCAGACGCTTCCGCGCGAAGATTTCCCCACGCTGCCCGAAGCCAGTGGCACGCCGACTGCGACGCTGCCAAGCGCGGCGCTCAAGGAGATGATCGCCAAAACGCAATTTGCGATCACCGGCGAGGACACGCGGTTTTTCCTGAACGGCGCGCAGTTCGTGTTGCGCGCCTCGTCGATGACGCTGGTGGCCACCGATGGCCACCGTCTGGCGCTGGTGACGGTGAAGCGCGACGGCACCGTGACGAACGATGCTGATGAAAACAAGGCGATTCTGCCGAAGAAGACGCTCGGCGAATTGGCGAGGCTGCTCGCGGAAGGCGACGGCGATATCGTCTACGAGCGCGGCGAGAACCACATGTTTTTTGGTGTCGGTGGCCGCACGCTCATCTCGCGGATGATCGACGGGCAGTTTCCCGCCTACGAGCGCGTCATCCCGAAAGGGAACGACAAACACATCGAGTTCGAGCGCGATCGGCTGACGAACGCCGTCAAGCGCGTGGCGCTCTTGGCCAACGAACGCTCACGCTCGGTGAAGTTTCAGATCGACAAAGGGAAAGTCGACGTCACGTCGAGCAGTCCTGAACTTGGCGAAGCGCACGAAACGCTCCCGGTCGACTACACGGGCGGCGCCATGCAAATTTGTTTCAACGCGCAATACGTGCTCGATTTTCTGTCGGCGGTCACGACCGACGTCGTTGCGCTTGAGCTCAAAGACGAAGTCAGTCAGGCCATGATGGTGCCGGTCGGCGCCGACGGGCACGAATACACCTACGTCATCATGCCGATGCGCGTTTGAGAGAACGAAGACCACACGTGGAACGTACCGAAGCACACAATCCAGAAGCGATCACGGCTCCGTCCGCAGACGTTCAATACCCCGCTGACGCGACCGATTACTCCGCCGACAGCATCAAAGTCCTCGAAGGTCTCGAGGCCGTCAGAAAACGGCCGGCCATGTACATCGGCTCGACCGGTCCGGCGGGCCTGCACCATCTGGTCTACGAGATCGTCGACAACTCGATCGACGAAGCGTTGGCGGGATTTTGTAACGAGGTCAACGTCACGATTCACATCGACGGCTCGGTGACGGTGGTCGACAACGGCCGCGGGATTCCGATCGACCGTCACGAGAGCGGAAAATCCGCCGCGGAAGTGGTGCTCACGGTCCTTCACGCCGGCGGCAAGTTCGACAACAACAGCTACAAAGTGTCCGGAGGCTTGCACGGCGTCGGCGTCTCTGTCGTGAATGCGCTGTCTGAAACGCTCGAACTTGAAATCTGGCGCAACGGTCAGGTGCACGTGCAGTCGTACGTGCGCGGAAATCCGACCGGCGAACTGAGTCTTGCCGGAACGACAAAACGCCGCGGCACGAAGATTACGTTCAAGCCTGACGCCGAGATCTTCGAAACCACCATCTTCAGCTTCGACACGCTCGCGCAGCGTCTGCGCGAACTCGCGTTCCTGAACGGCGGCATCGTCATCACGCTCGACGATGAACGCGACGACAAGAATCACAAGTTCCACTACGAAGGCGGCATCGTTTCGTTCGTCACGCACTTGAACAAGAACAAGAGCGCCGTCAACGAGAAGCCGATCTACATGAAGGGCGACAAAGACGGTATCGAAGCCGAGATCGCCATGCAGTGGAACGACGGCTACGCGGAGACGATCTACTCGTTTGCCAACAACATCAACACGCATGAAGGGGGGACGCACCTTTCAGGTTTCCGCTCGGCGCTGACGCGCACGATTAACGCCTACGCGAACAGCAATAACCTGGCGAAGGATCTGAAAGAAAGCGTGACCGGTGACGACATCCGCGAAGGTCTCACCGCCGTCATCAGCGTCAAGATTCCCCATCCGCAGTTTGAAGGGCAGACGAAGACGAAGCTCGGAAACACCGAGGTCAAAGGCATCGTCGAAGCAATCCTCAACGACAAGCTCGGCGCGTACCTCGAAGAAAATCCCGGCGTCGCGCGGCGGATTGTCGGCAAGGCGATTGATGCCGCGCGGGCACGGGAAGCCGCGCGAAAAGCGCGCGATCTGGTGCGCCGCAAAGGCGCGTTGGACGGCAGTTCGCTGCCGGGCAAACTCGCTGACTGTCAGGAACGCGATCCCACGCAAAGCGAGCTGTATATCGTCGAAGGTGAATCGGCAGGTGGGTCAGCGAAACAGGGGCGCGATCGGAAGTTTCAGGCCATTCTTCCGCTGAAGGGGAAGATCCTCAACGTCGAGAAGGCGCGCTTCGACAAGATGCTGAGCAGCGACGAGATCAAAACCATGATCGCCGCGCTTGGCTGCGGCATCGGCGCCGAGGATTTCGATCTCGCGAAGCTCCGCTATCACCGCATCATCATCATGACGGACGCGGACGTCGACGGATCGCACATCCGGACGTTGCTCCTCACGTTCTTCTACCGTCAACTGCCGCAGATCATCGAGCACGGCTACATCTACATTGCGCAGCCGCCGCTCTTTCGCGTGAAGCGAGGCAAGAGCGAGACCTACATCAAGGACGAGCGCGATCTCGAGGGGTATCTCATCCGGCGATCGATCGAAGGGCGTGTCGTGCGAACGTCCGCTGGCGCCGAGATTACCGGCGTTGAACTCGAGAAGCTGCTGCAGAAGCTCATCGCGCACCAGAAATTGATGCAGACGATCGAGCGTCGTGGCCATCATCCCGACGTCGTGACCGCGCTTGCCGCCGCGAGCGCCGACAAGGACTACTTCGCCGACAAGGATCGGATGGAGGCATTTGCCACTTCTGCGAGCACGCCTAACCGGAAGCTCTCGGTGCAGGCCGACGAGGAACACAACGCATTCTTGCTCGTCGTCGACGATCGTTCGAGTGGATATCCCCGTCAGTCGAAAATCGCCGTCGAGTTCATCACCGCGCCCGAATACCGGACGCTGCTGGCAAGCCGGCGCGACATGCCCGATCTCTCCGGCGAGCTGACGGTGACGGCTGTGCCTGAACCGGCGCAGGAACAAGATGTAGATGCGCCCGCCGACGTCAAACCAGTAAAGCCGCTCGTGGATGTGAAGCTCCGCTCGCTCGACGAGCTGGTCGAGTACTTCATCGATACCGGCAAGAAAGGCGTCGCGATCAACCGCTACAAAGGTCTCGGCGAAATGAATCCCGAACAGTTGTGGGAGACGACGATGGACCCCACCATCCGGACGCTGCTGCAAGTGCGCGCCGAAGATCACACGGAAGCGGATCTCATGTTCACGACACTGATGGGCGATCAGGTCGAACCGCGCCGCAAGTTCATCGAAGATAACGCGCTCGACGTCAAGAACCTGGACGTTTAAGACACCCGGAAGACACCCGCACAACGATGGCCGACACTACCTCCCAGCAGCTTCCCGTCAACATCGAAGACGAGATGAAGCGTTCGTACATGGATTACGCGATGAGCGTGATCATTGGACGAGCGCTTCCAGACGCGCGCGATGGACTGAAACCCGCGCACCGCCGCGTCCTCTACGGAATGAAGACGATGGGGCTGGCGAGCAATCGCGGCTACCGCAAGTGCGCGAAGGTCGTTGGCGAAGTGATGGGCAATTTCCATCCGCACGGCGACCAATCGATCTACGACACGCTCGTCCGCATGGCGCAGGACTTCAACATGCGCTACACGCTGGTCGACGGTCAGGGCAACTTCGGATCGATCGACGGCGATCCGCCGGCGGCCATGCGCTACACCGAGGCGCGGCTGCAGGCGCTCTCCGACGACATGATGGCCGATCTCGACAAGGAGACCGTCGACTTCGCGCCGAACTACGACGAGACGACCGAAGAGCCGACCGTGCTTCCGGCGCCGTTTCCAAATCTGCTTGTCAACGGATCGGCCGGCATTGCTGTCGGCATGGCGACGAACGTCCCGCCGCACAACCTCTCCGAGGTGATTGACGGCTGCATCTGGGTCGTCGAGAACACGTATCTCCGATCCGCGGACGAAGAAGGCACGGTCATCTCGCGGACGGAAAAGACGCGGCAACTGCTCAAGCTGGTGCCCGGGCCCGATTTCCCGACCGGTGGCTACATCGTCGGCCGCGGCGGCATCCTTCAGGCGTATACGACCGGCCGCGGATCGATTCTGATGCGCGCGCGTCACGAGATCGAGACGTCGAAAAAAGGCGACCGGACGGCGATTGTGTTCACCGAGATTCCGTATCAGGTGAACAAGGCGAAGCTGATCGAGCGGATCGCCGAGCTCGTGCGCGAGAAAACCATCGAAGGCATTTCAGATCTTCGCGATGAATCCGATCGCGAAGGCATGCGCATCGTGATCGAGTTGAAGCGCGGCGAAGTGCCGGATGTGGTGCTCAACAATCTCTACAAGCACACGCCGCTGCAAACCAGTTTCGGCATCATCATGCTCGCCATCGTTGGCGGGCGGCCGAAAGTGCTCACGCTGCTGGAGCTGGTCGAGAGCTTCGTCGAATTCCGGCGCGAGATCGTCCGCCGCCGGACTGAATTCGAGCTACGCAAGGCCGAGGCGCGCTATCACATCCTCGAAGGTTTAAAGATCGCGCTCGATCACCTCGACGCGGTGATCGCGCTCATTCGCGCGTCGAAAACCGTGGGCGAAGCGCGCGACGGCTTGATGACGAACTTCGGGTTGTCGCAGATTCAGGCGCAGGCGATTCTCGACATGCAGTTGCAGCGCCTGACCGGTCTCGAACGTCAGAAGATCCTCGACGAGCTGGCCGAACTGCTCAAGACCATCGAACGGCTGCGCGCCATTCTCGCCAGCGATCGTTTGCTGATGCAGATCGTCGTCGACGAGCTGAGAGAGGTGAAGGCGAAGTACGGCGATACGCGCCGCACCGAGATCATCGAAGGCGAAGCCGGCACGATCAACATCGAAGACCTGATTGCCGAAGAAGACATGGCCATCACGGTGAGCAACACCGGGTATATCAAGCGCACGGCGATCTCGACCTACCGTCAGCAACGGCGCGGTGGCAAGGGGCGGATCGGCATGCGCACGCGCGACGAGGATTTCGTCAGCCATCTGTTCGTGGCGTCGACGCACGCCTACATCATGATCTTCTCGGACCGTGGCCGCGCCTACTGGCTCAAGGTGCACGAGATTCCGGACGTCGGTCCCGGCGGCAAGGGGAAGTCGATCGCCAATCTGGTGTCGATGGAAGAAGGCGAACGCATTGCCGCGACGGTGGCGGTCAAGGAGTTCCCGGAAGATCGCTTCGTCGTCATGGGCACGAGGCGCGGCGTGGTGAAGAAGACCGCGCTTTCGGCGTTCAGCAATCCGCGCGCGGGCGGCATTATTGCGATGGGCGTCGAGGATGGCGATGCGGTGATCGCGGTGCAAGTGGCCGACGGGACCGGCGAGATCTTCATCGGCACGCGCGACGGCATGGCCATCCGCTTCGAGGAAGCAGACGTCAGAGCCATGGGACGCACCGCCTATGGCGTCCGCGGCGTCAGCCTGCGAGACGACGACTACGTGGTGGCAATGGAAGTGGTGAAGGCCGGCGGCACGCTCTTGACCGTCACCGAAAGCGGCTACGGCAAGCGCACCGAGATCGCCGAGTACCGCGTGCAATCACGCGGCGGCATCGGCATCATCAACATCTCGACCTCCGACAGAAACGGCAAGGTCGTCGGCGTGGCCTACGTGCAGGACGGCGACGAGCTGCTGCTCATCACACAGCAAGGGATGATCCTGCGGATGGAAACCAGCGGCGTGCGCGCCATCGGCCGCAACACGCAAGGCGTCAGGATGATCGATCTCGAAGCCGACGACAAAGTCGTCGCGATCGCCAAGCTCGATGTAAAAGAAGAAGCCGAGGCCGACGGCGACGATCAAGCGCCAGAGAGCGCGCCCGAAAACTAACGCGAGTTCAGGAGAGCCCGGAGGCGGGCTCTCAACGAGCGCGTCGCTCTTGCCTGCGACGCGTCCGAGCGAGTCACCTTCCTCCGGATCTATCTCGCGCGGATGCTATAGTGCCGCGCATGGATCGCTCCACGCATCTGGTCCAGCAGCTTCGGCGGTTGGGTTTCCATCCGCCAAATTTCAGGTTTGCCTATTCAGACGCGCAACCGTCGTTTAGTGCCAAACTTGATGGCGGTGGCGAACCAGGCGACATCCCGTCTCTTCGGGGCAGTCGTCTAATCTGTAGTCAGGAGATAACATGGCAGGCAATAAAACGGCTGGAAGTTCAGGCGAATTAGATGTCGTAAAAAAGGTTCCATGTCCACACTGCGGCAAACCTTTAATGCAGCTCCCGCCCAACTATCCTCTGTACGACTTGCAATGCACAGGATGTTCTTTTCGCGCACAAGTCAAAACGAATCGCAGCAAACCGAAGGCTGAAATTTTCGGTGCGGGGTGGGAAATCATGAATAAAGTCATGAAATCTGGCTTCCTCATTCCACCACTCATTGCCAACTTTAAATGGACCGATAAAGGCGCGTCTAAGCAAGAAATACTATTTTTCCCCTTCATCCCAAAGAAAAATTTGCGGCGGTATCAATTATCGGAAAATGCTAAACGTGCAAACCATAAGACGTTCAATTACGTTGACCTTTTAGATCTTCCATATTTTGTGGTGTATAAGCACGGCTCCTAACATTGCATTCAACCCGGACGGCTTCGCCGCCGGTTAACTTTAGTGTTGGGCTAAAAGGAGAAAAATCGTGCTGTTCCCTTTGTTTGATAAAGACTGCGACCTCGTAGCATGGATAAGTCCAGGCGATCATATTTTCAACGTCGATATGGACTGGGTTGCATATATTGCAAATGGTCATGCTTGGTCAACGGAAACGGGCAATTGGCTTGGTCCAGTCAAGGGCCTACTCTGCCTAGACCATGGCGGTCACCCGGTAGCATGGAATCCCAAAGAGCCAGTTACCGGCTCGTCCGCACCGTCTAGACCTTCAAGGGCGTCACGGGCGTCTAGACCATCGCGTCCTTCTCGCCCGTCAACTCCATCGCGGCCATCACGGCCATCTACACCATCGGGCGGTTGGTCTTCTATGTCTTTCTATGCTTGGGTCGAACAGTAGGCCCAACATGGTGCTCAACGCGACGGCCCGTAAACGGGCCGCGCGCTAGCTCTGGCGTTAGGCGATAGTCGATGCTCAGAAAATTAGCAGTTTTCTATTTAATAGTTGTTGGGCTCGTTGCGTTCTGGGCGTTCTATGTAGATGCACGACTGTTGTACTCCACCAGAGAACATTTACTCCCTGGCTTCGTCCTT
>JAISPN010000298.1 GCA_031274845.1 Acidobacteriaceae bacterium | reverse complement strand
CCAGTTCGCCATCCCGTTGGTCTCTTCGGCCTCTGTGGCGGCACCCCGGAAGGTGGAGATGACGGGGACTTCTTTTTGGATCTGGTTGGGCGTGCGGTAGTCGCGGTAGTCCAAGAGATCCGGCACGAGCGGATGTAACCGGTACACGGTGACGAACTCTTCAGGGAAGTTGAACGGCGATCCGAAATGGTTCACGCCGCCATTCACATCGTCCGGGTTGCTAATGTTCCAGACGTCCGTGCCATCGGGATCGAAGCCGAGGAAGCTCTTCTTGTTTTCGTACTTGTGGCTGCCGAGGCCAAAGATGCCGGCGCCCGACGCAAAGACGCTGTACCAGGCGGTCTGGTCGGATTCTCGGATCGACTTGCCTTTGACGTCCACTGCCAGATAGTCGAGCGCGCGCGATACCAGATTGTCCTGACGAACGAGGCCGTGCCAGTTGGCGTTCATGGCGGTGTACATCACCTCGTCGTAGAGCAGTTGCGTGGTCCACTCGGTCGTGTGGATTTTGGCGATCTCCGCCGCGATGGTGAGTCTCGCGGCTTGATACAACTCTTCTGACGAGACATCGCGCATCCGGATGACGCGCGACGGGTTGGCTGGATCGCGCAGGCCGGAGTCGTTGTCCGGGTGCTCGGCCGCGCGGCGGCGGAATTCGTCCACGAACTGGTTGTGTTCGCGCGCGAAGAGGTTGTGCAGGAACGAGAGGCCGATCGACCAGTTATCGGGGAATGCGACCGCTTCTTGTCCCGCCCACTCTGGATTCATCGGGTCTTTGGCGGTGAGCGTCGGAAGATAGCCTTGGGCATCGCCTTCGCTGGCGCGTCCCGGGATCTGCACCATGAGCAGCCTGGCAGGGTCTTTGGGATCGCGCTTCACGCGTTGGGCGGAGGCATCGCTGAAGCCGTAGATCTGCGATGCATCCCACCACGCGGTGTTGTCGTTGCTGGTGAGTTTGGGTACGCGCTGAAGAGAGGTCTGGCTATCGGCCGTAAAGGTGGGCGGCGCGCTCGTCTCGCTGAAGCGCGCGGCGTCGATGCGGTCGTTCGGGCGGCAGCCGAGCCGCTTGATTTCATCTGCGGTGAGCGGCCGTGCGCTGTTGCCGTCGCGCGCGGTCTTGCACCCCATGTCGACGAGCGGAGCCTTGGCGTCGTTCGTTCCTTCGTCCAGATGCGTGAACCAGTCGTGCGTCATGAACTGAATCCAGTACGCGGCGATGACGTTGAAGAACGGCGCCTTGATGTAGTCGCAGGAGGTGCCGGTGCCGTGCTGGCAGGCGGCGGCGTCGCTCTGCTTGCGCGTGAAGAGTTCCCGGCTGATGACTTGCGGATCTGGTTGGAGCAAGTCGATGCGGCCGCCGTGGCGGTTGCGCACGAACTCGGTCTGTCCGATTTGCGGGAAGGTCTCTTCGAACTGCACGTTGCGGGTGAAGGGCATGCCGGCGGACCCCATGCGCGGGTTCCGGATGTCGTTGCAGATGCCCGACGCGGTGCGGTAGCGAATCAACTCGCCCTGACACAGTTGCGTGCCGTCGCCGCCGACATCCGTGTAGTGCGGGTCGGTGGCGGAAAGACGCATCTCCGGCCAGACGTGGATCGAGCGGCCCGGCACGCCGTCGCGTCCTTCGACGTAGGTCTTGAAGGTGAGGTTGTCGAAGAGGTTGAACTTGAGGAGCTCCATGCGCTGATATTCGAGGTCGATGAGCGCGCCGTCGATGCCGCGACTGTCACGGGACAGGTGGCCGAAGGCGAACGATGCGCTCGACTTGGAGGAGGTATCGCCCGTACCCCAGTAGCGCGCCCAGTCGACCCACGGCGTGTTCCGGGCGGCGACGGCCTGATCGCCACCGCGGCAGAGCGCCGTGTAGGCCTGCACCTTGCCGAGGAAACGATCGATCCGCGCGTCGGCCAGTGGACGGAATCCTTGCGTCGCCAGTTGCCGGCACGCGCCAAGCGACCGCACTTCTTCGCGGAGTGGCGGTGAAAAGGCGAGGACGGCCAGCGGTGTGATGAGGATGCCTGCCGTGACGAGCGTCCGTGTAGACCAGCGCTTCATATGTGTGCCTTCTTCCTGTGGTGCCAAGCCATGAGCCATCTCTTTCGGGTTGAGTGCAGCTCTTCATTTAGGAATTAACGAATCTGGCGGCGAGATCGAACATCGAGGGGGGCACATCCTGTTTCCATTAGGACACTGCCGTCTACAGCCTGATGACGGCCTGGGACATCAGGTATGCTTGATGTCACCAAAATGCTGTGCGGTGCTGACGGGAGACACGACGGAAAATCCTCCACGACGACTATCGGTAATCCATTGACTAAAAAGGCGTTAATCGATCTGTCGGTGGGGCGTGCCGTGAGGATTTCTGGCCGGGAAGGACGCTGTGAGTAGCCCGTCGGAATTCGTCCATCTGCACCTGCACACCGAGTTCTCGTTGCTCGATGGCGCCTGCCGCATCGACGAACTGCTCGATCAGGCGGTGAAGCTCAAGATGCCGGCGATTGCGGTGACCGAGCACGGGAACCTGTTTTCGTCGGTCATCTTTCACGACCACGCGCGGGCGCGCGGGCTCAATCCGATTCTTGGGTGCGAGGTCTACGTTGCCCCCGGCGACCGCCGTACCAAATCGGGCAATCCCGGCGAGACGCAGAACCATCTCGTGCTCCTCGCGGAAAACGCCGAGGGGTACCACAACCTGATCAAGCTCGTGTCGGCGGGGTACACCGAGGGGTTCTACTACAAGCCGCGCATCGACAAGGAACTCCTTGCGCGGCACTCCGCCGGATTGATTGGGCTGAGCAGCTGTCTCAAGGGAGAAGTCGCCGAAGGCTTGGCCCAGCAGCAGGAGCGGAAGGCGATCGAGGCCGCGGCGGCGTACCGGGACATCCTCGGGCCGAAGAATTTTTTCCTCGAGATGCAGTGGCACGGCATCGAGGATCAGCGGACCGTGAACAGCGGCATCCCGAAGATCGCGGCGGATCTCGGACTGTCGCTCGTCTGCACGAACGACGTCCACTATCTGCGGGAAAGCGATCACCATCCGCACGACGTGCTGCTCTGCATCGGGACCGGCAAGGCGTTCAGCGATCCCAAGCGCCTTCGCTACGACGCGCGGCAGTTCTTCCTCAAGACCGCCGAGGAGATGGCGGAGACGTTCAAGGATTTTCCGGAGGCGCTCCGTAACACGGTGCGGATTGCGGAACGCTGTAACGTCAGGCTCGAAGAAGGGAAGAACTACCTGCCGAACTTCGACGTGCCGGATGGCTTCACG
>JAISPN010000068.1 GCA_031274845.1 Acidobacteriaceae bacterium | reverse complement strand
CGACCATCCGCGTCAAGCGTATACAGGCAGTTCTGCCAGACTCGCCGCTCTGTCGCATTCAGCACGTTAATCCCGATGGAACCAGCAAACCCCAGGAACCCCGGCGGCATGGGATCTGGCAACCGCGTCTCGCCACGCTGCGCGATAAAGATACGGTTAGGCGATTCCGCGAATACGCCAGAGTTACCGCCAAAGGCAAACCCTTGCGCCGCAAACGGTTTGTGCCAACCACGCACGATTTCGTACGGGCTTGGCCCGACAGGTCCGGCAATCGTCGCCTTCGGCGATGGCGACGTCTTGGTTGGTGTTCCATTCGCTGGTGGCGTCTGACTCTGCGCGGCAAACATCCGCCCTCCCGCCGCCAGGATGGCTGCGAGCAGACCAACACCTAGACATCTAATGAGGAGTGACTTCCTGAGCATCGTTCCCTCTTAAGGAGTGAAATCGCACGCGAAGGTACTCTATAGTGTTAGTCATGACTAAAAACACATCAAGCACATCCGAAACAACGCTGGAGACGTTTGCCGAAGACCTCGGACATGTTCTTGGCAAGGCGCAGAACAAAGCGGAAAGCTGGCTGAATCAACGTGTCGAGATTATCAAGCAACTCGAAGGCGTTCGTGACATGGCGAACGGACTGCTTCGGCAGCTTGGCGGCGGCACGCCTGTCGTTCGCGCCGAGCGCACCCTCGTCACCACGGAACGCCGGCCGTCGACACTTTCGCCAGAAGCACGCGAGCGGATCGCGGCCGCGCAGCGACGCCGCTGGGCCAAGTTTCGACGAGAGCAGAACAAATAAGCACACCGATACGCTACGCTAGCGGTGTGACCGGATCGCGCGAGCAGGTTGACGGAGACGTCAAGGAACGCACCAAAGACGAGACGCGGGAGCCGCCGCTCTACAACGTGCTGCTCCTCAACGACGACTACTCCACCATGGACTTCGTGATCCAGGTACTCGAAGTGGTGTTCAAAAAATCGCCGGCCGAAGCCCATCGCGTCATGATGCACGTGCACCTCAATGGGCGAGGCCTCGCCGGCGTCTACCCGTGGGAAATTGCGGAGACCAAGGTGCACACCGTCGCCTCGATGGCGCGCGACGCCGGATACCCTCTGCGCGCAACCACTGAAGAAGCCTGATGTTTTCCTCGCACCTCGAAGTGGTGTTGAACGTCGCGTTTCGCGAAGCACTCTCGCGACGGCACGCCTATCTCACCATCGAACATCTGCTCTACGCGCTCGCGCACGATCCCGACGGCGAACAAATTCTCGCCGCCTGCGGCGCCGATCTGGCGGCGCTCAGGCGCAATCTCAACGCGTATCTCACCCAGTCTGTCGAAACGCTTCCGGCCGGGCGTGACGAGGAACCTGAGCAGACCGTCGCCTTTCGTCGCGTGCTGCAAACGGCAGTGCTGCACGTGCAGACGGCGCAACGTGACGAAGTCAACGCGGGCGACATTCTGGCGGCGATCCTGCAACAGCCGAATACGCACGCCTCGTCGCTCCTGGCCGCGCAGCAGATTACCCGGCTCGATATCCTCGAATACATCTCGCACGGGATCGCAAAAGTTCCCGTCGCTCCCGCTGGAGAGACTCACCCTGGCGCACACGTCGGCGGCGAGGAAGCGCCATCGACGGCGCGCGATCCGCTGTCGGCCTACTGCACGAACCTGACGGAGCGAGCGCGTCGCGGCGAACTCGACCCGCTCATCGGCCGGACCGAGGAACTGCAACGGACGATTGAAATCCTCACGCGGCGGCGCAAGAACAACCCGGTGTTTGTCGGCGATCCCGGCGTCGGCAAGACGGCGCTCGCCGAAGGACTTGCCGCACGGCTGATTGAAGAGACCGCGCCGGAGCGGTTACGAGACATCGAGATCTTCGCGCTCGACACCGGCGCGCTCCTTGCCGGCACCCGGTTTCGCGGCGACTTCGAAGAGCGCTTCAAGGCGGTCATCCAGGCGCTCAACGCCCGCGGCCGATCGATTCTTTTTATTGACGAAATTCATTCGACAGTGGGCGCCGGCGCCGTGTCTGGCGGCTCGATGGATCTCGCCACGCTGCTCAAACCGATCTTGACCGCCGGTCATCTTCGCGTCATCGGCTCGACGACGTTTGAAGAGTTCAAGCAGATTGAAAAGGACCGCGCGCTCGCCCGCCGCCTGCAGAAGGTGGCCATCGACGAACCGTCGGTTGAAGAAACGATCCGCATTCTCGCGGGACTTCGCAGCCGGTACGCCGAGCATCATCACGTGATCTACTCGGACGCGGCGATTGACGCGGCCGCGAAGCTGGCCACGCGCCACCTGCGCGACGCGCGGTTGCCCGATAGCGCGATCGATCTGCTTGACGAAGCAGGCGCGGTCGTCCGGCTTGCGACGCCAACATCTACCGATCAGAATCCGGTGCTCGTCGACGCCTCCGACATTGAGCGCGTCGTCGCGCGCATGGCGCGCATTCCCGCGCGGCAGGCGTCCGCCTCCGATCGCGAACGGTTGCGCACGCTCGACGCGTCACTTGAGCGGGTGGTGTTCGGACAGACAGAAGCGGTGCGTCTCGTCGCGCAGGCGATCAAGCGCGCACGCGCGGGACTGAGTCAACCCGAACGTCCCGTTGGCTGTTTCCTCTTCACCGGTCCAACCGGCGTCGGCAAGACGGAACTGGCGAAGCAGTTGGCGATTCATCTCGGCAACGAATTCATCCGCTTCGACATGAGCGAGTACATGGAGAAGCACGCGGTGGCGCGGCTCATCGGCGCGCCGCCGGGATACGTCGGCTTCGAGCAAGGCGGACAACTCGTCGATGCCGTCCGGACGCATCCGTATGCGGTCGTGCTGCTGGACGAAATCGAGAAAGCGCACGAGGACATCTACAGCATCCTGCTACAGGTGATGGATCATGCCGCGCTCACCGACAACAGCGGACGCAAGGCGGACTTCCGGAACGTCGTGTTGATCCTGACCTCGAATGCCGGATCGCGCGAGTTGAGCGCGAAGGCGATCGGCTTCGCGGATGTGAACGCTGGCGGCGGTCAGACCGAGGCGGTCAACCGGATGGCGGCCAGCCGCTCGAAAGCGGCGATCGAACGGATCTTCAGTCCGGAATTTCGCAATCGTCTCGATGCCATCGTCACCTTCGGACCGCTGTCACCAGCGGTGATGGAAACGATTGTCGACAAGTTCATCCTGCAACTCGAAACGCAGCTTGCCGATCGTCATGTGGCCATCGTGTTGACGCCAGAGGCGCGCGCGCTGCTCGCGAAGAAAGGCTACGACCCGGTGTACGGCGCTCGGCCACTCGCGCGGGTCGTTCAGAAAGAAGTGCGCGATCCGCTCACCGACGAGATCTTGTTCGGCGAGCTGGAACACGGAGGAATGGTCACCGTCGGCGCGGCTGAAGACGCCCTGACGTTTACGTACGCGCCGAGAACAGCCAGCGACAGCGCCACGGGCGCGTAACGCTTCTTCCGCGACGGGTTAGTGCGGCGGGAGCACCGGCACGTAGTGCGGGAGCACGTAGGCGAACAGCAACGACACGAGCCCCATCACCATCATCAACAGCACACTGTGCTTGATCGTGAAGCGGAACAGCCGTCCCTCGTCGGCGGTCGTCATGCCTGTGGCCGCCACGGCCACCGCGATGCTCTGCACCGAGATCATCTTCCCCATCACCCCCGCGGCGGAATTCACCGCCGCCGTCAGCACAGGGTTCAACCCCAGCGCGTTGGCTGTCACCACCTGCAGGTTGCCGAAGAGCGCATTGGCTGACGTGTCGCTGCCGGTCAGGAACACGCCGAGCCAGCCGACGATGGCGCTGAAGAAGGGAAAGGCGTTGCCGGTGGAGGCGAGCGCCAATCCGAGCGTCGAGGTCATCCCGGAGTAGTTCATCAAGTACGCGAGCCCGAGCATCGACGCAACGGTCACGAGCGCGAATTTCAACTGCTTGAATGTGGATACGTACGCCGCGCCCAGACGTCCTGGCGCGCCAAGGAGAAACGCCGCGAGGATCGTGGCGAGGAGGCACGCCGTGCCTGCCGCCGTGAGCCAGTTGAGCGTGAAGACCGCCGCGTACGGAGACGGCGCGTTCGTCACCGGCGGCACGCGGATGATCGCGTTGTGCAGTCCCGGCACGTTCAAGCCGTTCAGCGTCGCGGCGTTTTTCGAGAGGACGCTCGGGAGGAGGCTGTCGGTGAAACGATCGATCGCCAGCTTAATCGACGGTTCGCCCCAGGCGAGCACAAACAGGACGAGCAACAGATACGGCACCCACGCGATGACGATCTCGCGCCCGCTATGATGCGTGGCGCCGTGCGTCACCGGAGCATCGCCTTCAAACCGCATGGCGGTGTTCGGCTTCCACAACTTCAGCACGGCAATCATCACGACGATGCACGTGAGCGAGCTGACGATATCGGTCAGTTCGGCGCCGACGTAGTTCGACATGAAGAACTGCGTCCCGGCAAACGACACGCCGCAGGCCGCGAGCGCCGGCCACACTTCAAAGGCGCGCTTTCTACCGACCATCACGACCAGCATGTAGGCGGGAATGAAAACCGACACCATCGCGCACAGCCTGCCGACCATCGCGCTCAAGGGTTGGATCGGCATACCGGTGACATTCGCGAGCGTTACCACCGGGATGCCGATCGAGCCGAACGCCACCGGCGCGGTGTTGGCGAGCAGACAGATCCCCGCGGCGTAAAACGGATTGAACCCGAGGCCGGCGAGCATCGCCCCCGCCACCGCGACCGGCGCGCCAAATCCCGCCGCCCCTTCGATGAAGGCGCCAAAGGAAAACGCGATGAACAGCGCCTGCAACCGGCGATCGTCCGTCAGTCCGCCGACCGAATCCTTGATGATCTCAAACTTGCCGATATCGACGACCAGCCGATACAGCATGATCGATGAGAAGACGACCCACGAGATGGGAAAAAGACCGTACGCGGCGCCGAAGAGCGATGAGATGAGGGCCAGCGAGAGCGGCATCCGATAGACGGCCAGCGCGATGACGAGCGCCGAGCCAAGCGCGGCCAGCGACGAGATCCAGGACGGTTTCCGCCACACGCCGAGCATCAATCCAAGCACCACGATGGGAATCGCCGCCACGAGCGCGGACGCGTCGAGACTGCCACCGACCGGCTGATAGTTGTGCTGCCACATGGGCGGGGATTGTACCTGGAATCAATCCTCCCCTTCCTTCAAACGTCGTAAGGCGCGCCGCTCCCGTTTGTCCGGTGCGCGCGGGGGCGTGATCGCCGCGCGGTAGATGCGTTCCATGCGGCGCATCTCGACTTCCTCAGGCGACGGTGGCGGCGTCAACTCTTCGTAGAGCGCTCGCGCGTCAGCCTTGGCGACATGCCGCTCGGCCAGCGTCTTCACGCGGATCTTCTGGCGGCGTCCAAACGGACGCCCAATCTCAACGAGGTCGTCCGTCCGGAGCAGGCGGTGCGGCTTGGCGGACTGCCCGTTCACGGTCACCTTGCCAAGCTTGCACGCCTGCTGCGCCTCCGACCGCGTCTTGAACAGACATGCCACGTCAAGCCATACATCAAGTCGGACATCCATGGTCGCTACGCAAAATGACCAGATCGTCTACGCTGACTGAAACGGATTCCTGACAGTCAGATGTTTCTCGAAAATCTGGCCGGCGTTCATGTCTTCAGAGAAGAGGGTGCGACAACCCGCCGTTACAGCCGCGGCAACGATGCACGCATCGTAGAACGAAATCTGGTAACGCTCCGCAATCGTTCTGCCTCGATCGTGGATCTCCTCCGTCAGGGGCACAACCGTACAGAAGCCGCGCACTAACTCCAGAAATCTGGCGATCTCATCCCAACCCATGTTGAGTTTTCGTCGGCACACAGATGTCACCTCGTTCAACACTTGAACGCTGATCACGGGATCGGCTGTTAACAGTTGCTCCACCCGGTTGGCTTTGGACACATCCGAGGACAGGAGAGACAGCACCACGTTGCTGTCCAGAAAGTCCAAGTGGTCAGCCACGGGTATTGGCCTCATCGCGGCTGAACTTGAAGTCGGGCGGCAGCTTGCCCCGAAAGGCCCGTAAACGCTCAAGCAACGCATCGGCTCCGGGCTTTTTTCGCACGGCAAACGTGCGCGCATCGTCAATGACGATCTCGATATCGTCCCCCTCGCGCAGGTCCAGCGCGTCAACGAGCGCCGCGGGAAGACGAACCGCCAGACTATTGCCCCATTTAGCCACTTGCACCGCACACCTCCCGAGCAGGATATACATTTTTTATTGTATATCTTTCCCGCGTCTGACCGCGCAAGCCGTCGTGTTCTCTTCCCCCCATGGCACAAAACGTTTCCAGTTTTCATTTCTGGAGGTAGAGACCCAATTCGGGTCGAAACACTGAAGAAGGACACTCACATGAACGCCGGCGCCAACGACACGGCCTTGCCT
>JAISPN010000005.1 GCA_031274845.1 Acidobacteriaceae bacterium | reverse complement strand
CTGACGCGAGGCGAACTTTCCCGCACGATTCCGCCCGTGATAAAGTTTCGCCTGAGCTACTGTGGAAAAAACGCCGGTCCTCGCGCAAATTTTTGAACCGATCCGCGCCGATCTCGACGAGGTCGATCGCGAGTTTCTTCGTCACGTCGAATCACAAGTCGCCGTCATCCCGCTGATCGGCCGCTACATCCAGAAAAGCGGCGGCAAGCGTGTGCGTCCAGCGGTACTACTGATGGCGGCGCGGCTTGGCGGCTACACGGGCGACCGCGCGCCGCTCTACGCGGCGGTGGTGGAGTTCATTCACACCGCCACGTTAGTCCACGACGACATCATCGATGAATCAGAGCTGCGCCGCGGACGGATGGCGGTGCACTCGCGCTGGGGCAACGACATCACGGTGCTCCTTGGCGACTACCTGTATATCAAGTCGATGGCGCTGGCGCTCACGCACGACACGCTCGACATCGTGCGCACACTGTGCGACGTCACGCTGCGGATGATCGAAGGGGAGCTCTTTCAGCTCACGAAGAACGGCGACGCCGGCATCACCGAAGAGGAACACTTCGACATCATCCGCCGCAAGACGGCCTATCTCTTCGGCGGCTGCGGCCAGATCGGCGGCATGCTCGGCAAAGTGAACGCGGAGCAGGAAGCGGCGCTCCAGCAGTACGGGTTCAACCTCGGCATTGCGTTTCAGCTCGTTGACGATCTGCTCGACTTCACCGGGGATTTGAAGGCGCTCGGGAAACCGATTGGCGCCGATCTCCGCGAAGGCAAGATGACCTTGCCGCTCATCCACCTGCTGCAGCAGGGCGAGGACCGCGCCGAGACGATCGTGCGCGACATCATCGCCGCGCGCGATGCGACCGAAGCGCAGTGGGCCGAGATCATGCAGATGCTCCGCGCGCACCGCTCGATCGACTACGCCTACGAGCGCGCCGTCGACTACGCCGAGCGCGCCAAGAAGTCACTTTACGTCTTTCCTGCGAGCTCGGAGCGGGAGGCGCTCGTGGCGCTGCCCGACTACATCCTCTCGCGAGACCGGTGATCTCCGTCGACGATCGCCTTCGCGACCTGCGCGACGCGATTCGGCATCACGAAGAGCGGTACTACGTCCTCGACGATCCCGAGATCTCCGACGACGCCTTCGACACGCTGCTGCACGAACTCGAACGTCTCGAAGCGGAACACCCCGATCTCGTCACTCCCGATTCACCCACCCAACGCGTCGCCGGACGTCCCGTCGCCGGGTTTCCCACCGTCGAACACCAGGCGCCGATGCTCAGTCTGGACAACGCCTACAACGCCGGAGATCTGCGCGCGTTCGACGAGCGTGTCCGCAAAGGCATCGGCAGCGGAGATACGGCGGTCGCCTACGTTGCTGAGCTGAAAATCGACGGCCTGAGTCTGGCGCTCACCTACGAGCACGGCGTGCTGCAACGCGGGGCGACGCGCGGCGACGGTCAGCGCGGCGAAGAGGTGACGGCCAACGTGCGCGCCATTCGCGCCATCCCGTTGTGTCTTCGTCAGGCGCCATCTGGCGTCATCGAAGTGCGCGGCGAGGTCTACTTTCCGCGCGCCTCCTTCGATCGCATGAACGAGGAGCGCGAACAGGAAGGGGAGCCGCTCTTTGCTAACCCGCGCAACGCCGCCGCGGGGACGATGCGAAACCTCGATCCGGCGCTGGTGGCAAAGCGGCGGCTTGGCGCGTTCGTGTATCAGGTGATTGGCGATGTTGGCGACCTGAGCGAACACACCGGTTCGCTGACGCGGATGCGCGCGTGGGGGTTGCCGGTTGAACCGCACTGGCGGCGCTGCGAGAGCATCGACGACGTGATTGCGTTTTGCGACGAGTGGGCCGAAAAGCGGCAGACGCTCCCGTTCGAGACCGACGGCGTGGTGATCAAGGTGAACGATCTCGCCCTCCGCCAGCAGCTTGGGTCGACGGCCAAGTTTCCGCGCTGGGCGACCGCCTTCAAGTTCCCGGCGCAACAAGCAACGACCGTGCTTCGGCGCATCGCCGTCAACGTCGGACGCACCGGCGCGGTGACGCCGTATGCCGTCCTCGATCCGGTCTTCCTCGCCGGATCGACCATCTCGATGGCGACGCTGCACAACGCCGAAGATATCGCGCGCAAGGATCTGCGCGACGGCGACCGCGTGCTGATTGAGAAAGGCGGCGACGTCATCCCGAAGGTCGTCAAAGCGATCCCTCCGCATCCGGCCGGCAGCGTGCCGTGGGAGCTGCCGGCAACGTGCCCGGCGTGCGCCCGTCCGCGGCACCGTGACGAGGAAGAGGTCGTCTGGCGCTGCGTCAACGCGTCGTGTCCGGCGCGCGTACAGCGGAGCCTCGAACATTTCACGTCGCGGTCGGCGATGAACATCGAAGGGCTTGGCGAATCGCTCATCGAGCAACTGCTCGCGCACGGGCTCGTCAAGGATTGCGCCGATATTTACGCGCTGACGAGCGACCAGCTCGAATCGCTCGTCGTCACGCCTAAAGAGCCCAAGTCGGAGCGGGCGCGCGCGCGCAAGCTGGGCAAGGTCGGGCGGAACGTCGTCGAGCAGATCGAGCGCAGCCGCCACAACGATCTGGCGCGGCTCATCTACGCGCTCGGCATCCGTCACGTCGGCGAGAAATCGGCCGCCACGCTTGCGCGGACGTTCAGAACGCTCGATGTGGTGATGACCGCCTCCGTCGAGGCGCTACAGAGCGTTGACGAGATCGGTCCCGTGGTCGCCGCGTCCATGCGAGCCTTCGCGGAAGAACCCGCCAACCAGCAACTCATCGCGCGTCTCAAAGAGGCGGGCGTCAACATGACCAGTCAGGCACCGGAGCTGTCGGCCGCGCCGGGGCCGCTCGCTGGAAAAACGGTCGTCGTCACCGGAACACTCGATGCGATGTCGCGCGAGGAGGCGACCGCGGCGCTCGAACGTCTCGGCGCGAAAGTCGCCGCGTCGGTCAGCAAGAAGACGAGCTTCCTCGTTGCCGGACGCGAGGCGGGCAGTAAACTCGACAAGGCGACGGCGCTCGGCATTGAAACGCTGGATGAGGCCGCGTTTCTCACACTTATAATGAGCGAGCCCAGCTAGCATGCCCAAACCCAGAATCCTTGTCATAGACGATGAGTCGGCGATCCGCGATTCGTTGAAGATGACGCTTGAGTACGAAGGCTACGAATGTCTTGGCGCCGCCACCGGTCAGGAAGGCTTGAGCCTCGCCGAACGCGAATCGCCGGATCTCATCCTGCTCGACGTGAAGATGCCGGGAATGGACGGCCTCGAAGTCCTCGATCGTCTGCGCGCCGCGAACGAGAGCGCGCCGGTGATTGTCATCTCGGGTCACGGCACGATTAGCACCGCCGTCGAAGCGACGAAGAAAGGCGCGTTCGACTTCATCGAGAAGCCGTTTGCCAGCGACCGCGTGCTCGTGAGCGTTCGCAATGCCGTTGATCAGCAGCAACTTCGCGACGAGAACCGGAGTCTCAAGCGCGCCGTCGAAGTGCGGCATCAGATGATCGGCGAGAGCGGCGCGTTACGGCAGGTGATGGCGGCCATCGGCCGCGCGGCGCCCACCAATGCCACCGTACTCATCACGGGCGAAAGCGGCGTCGGCAAGGAGCTTGTGGCGCGCACCATCCATCGCAACAGCCTGCGCGGACGAGAGCGATTCGTGCAGGTCAATTGCGCGGCGATTCCGGAAGAGCTGATCGAGTCCGAACTCTTCGGTCACGAGAAGGGATCGTTTACGGGCGCGACCGAGAAGCAGGTCGGGAAGTTCGAGCAGGCCGATCGCGGCACCATCTTCCTCGACGAAGTGGGCGACATGAGCGCGAAGACGCAAGCCAAAGTGTTGCGCGTGCTGCAGGAAGGGGAAGTCGAACGGCTCGGCTCGTCGCGGACGACCAAGGTGGATGTGCGCGTCATCGCGGCGACGAACAAGGATCTTGAAGAGGCGATCGAGAAGGGGCAGTTCCGCGAGGATCTCTATTTCCGTCTGGCCGTCATCCCCATTCACGTGCCGCCGCTCCGCGATCGTCCAGAAGACATCCCCGCGCTGGTGCGGCATTTCATCGATCATGTGAGCAAGGAGAACAACGCGCGGCCGAAGCGCATCACCCAGGCCGCGCTCGATGCCTTGCAGCGCTATCGCTGGAAGGGGAACATCCGCGAACTGCGCAACATGGTCGAGCGGCTGATCATCATGACCGTCGGCGACACGATCGATATCGCCGACCTGCCCGCCGCGGTGCGCTCACCCGGCGCCGCGTCCACATCAGCCTCAACCTCGGGAGTGACGGCGCGGACCGAGACAGAGAGCGCGAGCGCGGGCACGCTGCGCGAATTCAAGGACAACACCGAGCGCGCGTATCTGGTATCGAAGCTGCGCCAGAACGGCTGGAACATCTCGAAGACCGCTGAAGTGATCGATACGCCGCGCAGCAATTTGTACAAGAAGCTTGAGCAGTACCAGATTTCGCAGGAGTCCGACGGATAGCAGGGCGGGTAGTAGAATGAAACGGTCGCAGCGAGACAGACGATCGTTCGTCGTTGTCCATCCGGACGGCGGCGAGAGGAAAGTCCGAACTCCGCAGGGCAGTGCGCCGGATAACGTCCGGTCGGGGCAACTCGAAGGAAAGTGGCACAGAAAACATACCGCCGTTTGGCTCGTCAGAGTCGAGCGGTAAGGGTGAAAAGGTGCGGTAAGAGCGCACCGCGCCGGTGGTAACACGGGTGGCAGGCAAAACCCCGCACGGAGCAAGACCAAATAAGGGGGCCCGCGGCGAACGCCGCAGCAGTCGGCCCGTCTGCAGAGTCTCCGGGTAGGTCGCTTGATCTCGCCAGCAATGGCGAGGCTAGAGGAATGATCGTTAGCCGGCGTTACCGCATCAGTGGTGACGCCGGGACAGAATTCGGCTTACGGATCGCTGCGACACTTTATGCCGACATCGTTATGCACCTTACTCCTGCTGGCCGCTTTGCTGCTGGCAGGTACCGACTACCAGAACGCCTTCACACTCATCCCCGGCATGTCGCACGCCGGGTTTCCAGCGAACTAACCTATGTCCTCGTCGTATCTCGTGACCGGTGGCGCCGGCTTCATCGGCTCTCATCTCGTTGAAGCGCTCCTCGCCGCTGGCGCGCGCGTGCGCGTGCTCGATAACTTCATTACCGGCCACCGCAGGAATCTGCGCGAAGGCGCCGAGCTCATCGAAGGAGACGTGGCCGCTCTCGACACCTGCCGCCGCGCGGTCGACGGCATCGACTTCGTGCTCCATCAGGCGGCCATCCCCTCGGTGCCGCGCTCGGTCGCCGACCCACTCACCTCGCATCGCGCGAACGTGGACGGCACGCTCAATCTCCTCGTGGCCGCGCGTGACGCGGGCGTCACGCGGCTCATCTTCGCCGGCTCCTCGTCGGTGTACGGGAATTCCGCGACGCTCCCGAAGCGCGAAGACATGGTGCCGAATCCGCTGTCGCCGTACGCGCTTCAGAAACTGGTGGGTGAGCGGTACGGACAGATGTTTCACGCGCTGTACGGCTTCGAGACCGTCTCGATTCGCTATTTCAATGTTTTCGGTCCACGGCAGGACCCCGGCTCGCCGTACTCCGGTGTCATCTCGCGCTTTGCCACCGCGCTCCTCGCCAACGAGCCTCCGACGATCTACGGCGACGGCGAACAGACGCGCGACTTCACCTACGTCGCCAACGTCGTCGACGGCGTCCTGAAGGCGTGTACCGCGCCAAACGCCGCGGGACAGGCGATTAACGTCGCCGTCGGTGGACGCATCTCGCTGAACGCGCTACTTGAAGGAATGAACCGGTCAGTCGGCACGCGCCTCTCGGCGGTCTACAAGGACACCCGCACCGGCGACGTGCGCGACTCGCAAGCCGACATCACGAAAGCGCGAGAGATCCTCGGCTACACGCCAACCGTCGATCTGGCCGAAGGCCTTGACCGCACGATCGCCTGGTACCGCACTCAGAGCTGACAAAACGCGCCGCGTTGTGACCGCAACGCGAGTTGTCGAATTTCTCAGGCGCTTCAGCACAACATAGACGCGCCATCGGATGCCGTGACGGAACATACCGCGCGCGCAACAGGTTACGGCGTCGACGTGTGCCCCTCTCGTTCTGGCAACGCGCTTGCTCTTCAGGGAAAGCGACCCGTGCCGCCGCGCGAACGTTCTTCGCGGGGCCCGACCTCCTCACGATGAGGCGCCGGTGGCAGGGTCCACTTTCACCATAGAGGAGGGATCATGCGCCAGTCATTGCTGTTGGTTGTGCTGTTGTTCACCGCGCTCGTCAGTGTTCCGCACGCTCAGTCCAGAGGGGCGAGTTCTACCGCTACGCCGTCCAAGTCCGCGCCAGCGAAAACCGCTGCCGCCAGTAAGCCGCTCGTGACCGTCAACCTGAACACGGCAACGGTGGTCGAACTGCAAGCGCTGCCGGGCATCGGCGCGAAGGTGGCGGCGCGCATCATCGAGTACCGCGAGTCGAAAGGACCGTTCAAGAAGATCGAAGAGCTGATGAACGTGCAGGGCATCGGCGAAAAGAGCTTCCTGAAGTTGCGTCCGCAACTCTCGGTCGGCGGCGCGCGCCCCGACACGCCGCAGTAGGCCGGACGTGGCGGCGTTCTCCCTGACTGAACTGCTCTTCGTCCTGGGGCTCGTCGCCACGCTCGGCGGCCTCGCAACGGCGCACGTGCAAGAAGCCGTCGCCGACGCGCGCGCGGCGGGCGCGGCACGTTATCTATCTGCCCGGCTGCACGACATCCGCACGCAGGCGATCGTGCGTGGCGCCGCCACGGCGATGCGGGTCTCGCAGGTGGGCACGAGTTATCAGATGAGCCCGTATGTGGACGGCAATGGCAACGGCGTGCTGGCGCGCGATATTCAGGACGGCATCGACGTGCAGACGGCGGTGGCAGAGATGTTGTCCGAGCGGTTTCCGGGCGTCGAGTTTGGCGCGC
>JAISPN010000280.1 GCA_031274845.1 Acidobacteriaceae bacterium | reverse complement strand
ATTTTGTCGATTGGCGCGGGCGAAGGTTTTGATGCGGCGTCAGCCACGGTGTTTGTCGGTTCCACGCCGGGCCGGCGTGTGGCGTTTGTCGCTGTCGCCGCCGGGCAAGACCCTGCGAGCGCGCGCGAGACGATTCGCGCGGCACGAGCGCAAGCCGCGATTGTCGTGGTCTCCGTCCACAATCACGAAACAACCGATGGCAGCGATACCCCTGCGGACGCGGTCACTGCGTTGGCGCACGATGCGATCGCGGCCGGTGCGCAGGTCGTCGTTGAATACGGGTCGCGCCAGATTCGCGGCATGGAGCGCGTCGGTAACGGCGTGGTGTTCTATGGCCTTGGGCTCTTTTCGTACGATCCGGCGGTGACGGGGCTACCGTCATTGGCCTCAGATGGCGCCGAAGGGCTCGTCGTCACCACAGCGTTCGACGGCGAGACGCTCACCGAGGTGACGATCCATCCGATCCAGCTCCAGTCTGACTCGACGGCTGGTTCGGTCGGTGTGCCTGAGCGTGCGAAGGGGAGTCAGGCCGAGACGATAGTGCAGCGCTTTTCCGCGCTCTCGACAGGCGAGGGGCAACGCCTGCCGTTCGAGGCCAGTGATGGGGCACTCCACCTCGTGGTATTAAAAAAATAAAAAAAGAAGAAAAAATAGCGACGTCCGCAATCCCTTTGTGTAATAATCTCGCCGCCTCTCGGGACGAGGCTGTTTTGTCGACATTGAAGGAGTCTTGGATGATGAACATGAGGTGGGTCTTAGCTGCGACGGTTGCCAGTGCACTAACGCCCGCACTTGCTTCCGCCGCCGTGCCGCAGGCGCCGACGTTTACCAAGGACATCGCGCCGATTTTTCAGGAGAAGTGTGAAGCCTGCCATCGGCCCGACTCGATCGCGCCGATGTCGTTGATGACGTTCGAAGAGGTCCGTCCGTGGGCTCGCTCGATCCGCACGCGCGTCGATTCGCGGAACATGCCCCCCTGGAACATCGACAAAACCGTCGGCATCCAGAAATTCAAGAACGATCGGTCGCTCTCCGACGATGAGGTCGCCACGATCCTGAAGTGGGTTGATGCCGGCTCGCCGAAGGGCGACATGAAGGACATGCCGGCCGCGAAGCAGTGGCCGGATGGCCAAGCGTGGAACTTCGCCAAGATGTTCGGACAGACCGAACCCGACCTGATCATCCGGTCGACGCCGTACACGCAGAAGGCTGGTGCCAACGATGCGTGGTGGCGGCCGGTCGTTCCGACCGGGCTGACCGAAGATCGCTGGGTGCGCGCGATTGAAATTCGCCCCGGCACGGTGAAGGGACGCAAGATCACTCACCACGCGATTGCCAACCTGCGTCAGGACGAAACCGATCCGTTGGCGCAGAACGACAACGACCAGAACGGGAACCCGGTGGCCGGCACCTTCATGGAATGGGCCGTCGGCAAGCAGGGCGAGATCATGCGTCCGAACTCCGGCAAGTTGCTGAAGGTCGGTTCGAAGATCTCGTGGGACATCCACTACAGCAACGGCGGTGAGGACATCACGGACGTCGTCGAACTCGGCATCTACTTCTACCCGAAAGGGCAGGAGCCGAAATACCGTCAGGTGCTCCACCTGATGGGCGCGACGAATGCTGGTGGCGTCGACATTCCGCCAAACAGCGTCAAGAGCACGGAAGGCTTCTTCGTGCTTCGTGAGAACGCGCGCGTCGAGAGCTTCCAGCCACACATGCACCTGCGTGGGAAGGCGATGGAAATGGACGCGATTCTCCCGACCGGACAGATGCAGGTGCTCAGCTACGTGAGCAACTTCGACTTCAACTGGATGTCGACGTATCTCTACGCTGACGATGTGGCGCCGCTGCTGCCGAAAGGGACGATCATCCGCGTGGTGGCGTGGCACGACAACACGGCCAACAACAAGGGCAATCCAGACCCGAACGTCTGGATCGGCTACGGCGACCGCACGGTGGACGAAATGGCGCATGCCTGGGTCAACGTCACCTACATGAAGGACGCGGACTTCCAGGCGGAGCTCGCCGCACGCCGTGAACTGCTGGCCAAGCAGTCCACGCAGCAGCAACAACAGCAGCAGTAGTTGTGAGGCTCGCCGTCTCTGCGGCGGGCCGAGCGACAGTCAGTCTCAAGGCGTCGTTCTGATTTCAGGGCGGCGCCTTTTCCTTAGAGAAGAGGCATCCAAGATGAAATCGTTTCCTGTCGCAGTCGCGTCGCTCGCGGTTGTGATCGCAGTAGGTACCTGGGTGGATGTTCGCGGTCAGGCACCCGCGCCCGCGCCACGGCCTGTGGGGCCTGCGGGCGCATCCGCGCCGACACCCTATACAGCCCAAGGTGAAGGCGTGTTTCCGGCCTTCGAAGGGTGGGGGCCGCACACTGACGGCACCAACACGATTCTGATCGGCTACTTCAATCGCAATCGCGATCAAATGGTCGATGTGCCGATCGGGCCAAATAATCACATGGACCCCGGCGGTCCAGACCTTGGACAGCCGACGCACTTCGAGCCAGGCCGTGCGTACGGTGTGTTCTCGCTGCAGGTGCCCAAGGACTTCGGCAGCAAGAAGATTGCGTGGACCCTCAACGCCAACGGCCAGTCGACGACCGTGCAGTTCTCGTTGAACCCGCCGTACTGGGTCGACTTCTTCGAGAATCACGCAACCGGCAACACGCCGCCGACGTGGCGACTCGCCAAGGATGGTCCCGTACTGAGCGGTCCGCCGAAGGGCTATGTCACG
>JAISPN010000163.1 GCA_031274845.1 Acidobacteriaceae bacterium | reverse complement strand
GCGGGAGAGCAGATAGTCGATCGGTTGCAGAACTTTTGAGGAACGCGAGAGTGTTTCGCGTTCGTCGCGCAACCATCGCTCCAGCTCATCGAGCAATGGCTTGCTTTTTTCCTGGCGCGCGGCGCGACGTTCGGCAGCGCTCTCGCCATTGATGGCGCGCTCGATTTCGAACAGCGCGTCGATGCGCCTGACCGCCTCCAGCGCGATCGGAGAGACCGGCTTGCCCTTGCCTTCCCGTGCGTTTTTCTCGATGTCGGCCAGCTCGAAGAAACCTCTGCGCGCGTGCGCCCAACAGAACGCGGGCGTGATCGGCGATACTTTCCGCTTGGCGTCGAAGAGCGGGTTGAGGCCACTGTAGCAGTCCGCCTGCAGGATGCCGTCGTAAGCGGCCAGGTGTTTTTGTGGATGCGCGCCGCGTCGGTCACTCGATGCGTAATAGACCGCCGCGGGCGGCGCGGCGCCGCTGAAGGGCCGATCGTCTCGCACATAGGTCCAGATGCGCCCGGTAACGCATTTGCCCTTTGCCAGAATACGGATGGTGGTGTCGTCGCCGTGAAGACGCTCAGCCGCGAGCACATGAGTCTCGATCAGCGTGAAGATCGGCATGAGAGCGACGCTTCCATGACCGACCTGATCGGCCAGCGTCGAGATCGGCATGTCGATCCCCTCGCACTTGAAGCGCGCGCTCTGGCGATTGAGCGGGATGTGCATGCCAAACTTGTCGAACAGGATCGTCGCCAGCAATTGCGGGCCGATGAAACCGCTTGGAGTAGCGTGGAAGGGCGCCGGCGGTTGCGTGATCGCCTCGCAGTCCCGGCATGTAAATTTTTCGCGCACAGTCTCGATGACCTTGAAGCGCCGCGGAATCTCCTCCAGCGTTTTGTTCACATCCTCGCCAATTTTCGCCAGCCGCGATCCGCCGCAGCAACCGCAGACGGTTGGCGCCGCGATGACGACGCGCTCGCGCGCGATATCGGCAGGCCACGGCTGACGCATCGGCCGTTTGCGTGTGAAGGCGCGCACCGTCTGCGTTTTCGCCGCCGCCGCCCGCGCGGCGAGTTCGTCCTCGCTCGCCGCGGTCGCAAGTTCTTCGAGCTCCAACTCCAACTGCTCGATCAACCGCGCCGTACGCTCGGAGCGCTGCCCATACAATTCGCGTTTCAGCTTCTCGATCCGAAGCTCGAGATGGGCGATGAGCGCCGCGCTGTTGGTACACTCTGCCTGCCAGTTGGCGGCTTGCGCCGCCGCGACATCGCGTTCGGCCTCCACCCGCAGCCGCGCTTCCCGCTCAGCCAGCAGCGCCGCGTGGGCGCTGGCGAGGTCGAAAGGAAGAGCGGCTGGCTTCGAAAACATGAAGCCAGTGAACCAATATTGGATGGCAAATTCAACCTGAAACGCTATCCAACCCGTGACGGACGCCATGTTTCTTGTGGATTGCGCCAGTCGATTCCAGACAAGAGATAGCTGAGTTGCGCAGACGATATTGTCACCGCCTCACCTTGAACTGTCGGCCAGATAAATCTTCCTCTCTCGAGACGTTTTGTGAACAGACATGCGCCCTGACCATCGTGCCAGATCACCTTCAACAGATCGCCGCGTTTGCCTCGAAAGCAGAACAAATTGCCGCCGAGCGGATTATGTTTGAGCGCCTCCTGCACCCGCAGCGACAGAGATGGAAAGCCACATCTCATGTCGGTGTAGCCCGTGGCGAGCCACACGCGCGCGCCTTCTGTCGGAATCACCGCAGCGCCTCCAGCCCACGCACAAGCCGTAACAGAACGTCGATGTCGACAGTCCGGTCAACGATCACGCGCCGACCGTTCGCCGTCACAACTTCAAGACGACGGCTATCCGCGGACCGGTCATGGACGGACGCCGGCTCGACCTCCGGCACAATCAGCGCCGGCGCGAAGCCTTGCGCCGGACGCGCGCCAAGCCGGCCCTCGCGGGCCGCTTTACGCCATTCCGCCAACTGTGTGCGCGCAATGCCATGCCGCCGTGCCGTCGCGGAGATTTGCCTGTCGCCCTCATAACTCTCGGCGACAATGCGAAGCTTCGTCTCGTTCGTGAAACGACGGACAGATGACCGGCGGGCGCCTGCGGTCTCCGCCTGACGGTCAACCTGCGCCTGACCGTCTCCTGTGATCGTATCCATGATGCTGCGTGTCCTGAGTAATGACATTCACTCGGACACAACGACAAAATTTAGCGATAGATACAAGGCGGCTCCCGCCGTAGGCATACGCTGAAGGCGTTCGCGGCGCCACCAGCCAGCGTCCCACCGTTGACCGTGGTCGGGCCGTTGTAGGTGTTGTTGGCGGCGAGAATGGTCGTGCCATTGTCAACGATGACTTGACCGGCGCCGGTGATCTGCGGTGCGAAGCTGTACCTGGCGCTGGTGTGGTTGAAAACCAGCGCGCCGTTCGCGCCGAGGGTGGCGGTGGAGGTGTCCAGCGTGCCGGGCGCTGCGGCGGGGTCGCCGTCAGCCGCGCCGATGTTGATGACCCCTGCGCCGCCGGCTTGACTGACGGTGACACTGGCAGCTTGAACGAGGCCGCCGTTGGAGATGGTCAATGTGCCGTTGCCGGCATTGCCGACGAGGATGTTGCCGCCGACGCCCAGCTCGGAAGCATTGCCACTGTTGTCCGAGCCATCCACCGTCACCGTGCCGGTGCCCGTCGCCTTGCTGCCTATATCCAGACTGAAGTCAATTCCAACGAGGCCGCCGCCCGCGATGGCAAGGCCACCGGTGGCGGTGTTCCCGATAAATACGTCGTTGCCTGAAATCGTCCACGGGCTGGCCTGAGCCCCCGATACAGGTATGGCGCCAATGAGTG
>JAISPN010000206.1 GCA_031274845.1 Acidobacteriaceae bacterium | reverse complement strand
CATAGTGACGGGCGCGTGATCGCTGGTGCCGTACTCGCGCTCCACCACCGACGCGCGCGCGGTCGAGGCCAGCCGCCGGCTGGCGAGCACGTAGTCGATCCGCCAGCCGATGTTGCGCTCGCGCATCTGGCGCCACGGTGCCCACCAGGTGAACAGGTTGTCGTTGTCCGGTTCGAGTGCGCGGCCGACATCGACGAGGCCGCGCGCGAGAATCCGTGCGAGCAGCGCCCGCTCCTCAGGACGCTGACCGATGGCGCTCGGCTTCCGCTCCTTCGGGTGGACATCCTGCTCGGTGCGCGTGACGTTCAGATCGCCACACAAGACCAGCGTACGGTCGGCCGCATCGAGCGTCGCCGCGTACGCATCGAGCGCTTCGAGAAACTGCACCTTGGCGTTGAAATCCTTGCCGCCATTCGGGACGTACACCGAGGCGACGGTCACACCGTTCACCGTCGTGGTGGCGATGCGGTGTTCGAAGTCGAAGCCGGGATGCTCGAACGTGGGACGCTCGGGCGCGAAGGTTTTGCTGATGAGCAGCGCGACGCCGGAGTAGCCCTTGCCGCCGTGCCAGTAGCCCCAGTAGCCCTCGATGTCGCAGAGGTCCGCCGGGATTTGGTCGGGTGCGGCCTTGATTTCCTGCAGGCACAGCACGTCCGGATGTTCACGCTCGAGCCACACCTGCAACTGCGCCTGCCGCGCGCGAATACCGTTGACGTTCCAGGTGGCGATCTTCATCGGGTGATGGGGTGATCTGGTCGTCTGGTCATTGACGGATCAGGGTTTTACGTGGCAACGAGCCGACCACCGGCGTTTCCCACTGCTATTCATGCGCACAGTGTGTTGCGAACAGCCAGGCGCCTGAGCGCAGACGATTCAGATGCGCCCGGATGTTTAATGACCAGAGTCTTCCAATGACTAGACGACCAGATCGATCAATGACCAGATCTTACGACTTTGCGTGCGCGGCTTGACGGTCGGCGGCGGGCACCGCCATCAACTCGGGGTGCGAGGCGACGTGCGCCTTGACGATCGCTTCAGCGTTGGCCACGGCATTGGCGTCGCCAGCCCGGTAGATCGCATTGGCGTCGACGAGCGTCTTCTGATGCGACGGCACCGCGTCGGCGCTTTCGTAAATGGCGGCCACCGGGCAGGCCGGAACGCAGGCGCCGCAGTCGATGCACTCTTCCGGGTGGATGTACAGCATCGTGGCCGCGGCGAATTCCGGTTCGTCCTTGCGCGGGTGAATACAATCGACCGGGCAGACGTCGACGCAGGCCGTGTCTTTGGTGTCGATGCAGGGGTCCGTGATGATGAAGGGCATGCTCGCGAGGTCTCCGTAAATCCGTGAATGGTGATGGCGTAGGGCCGGGCACGCCGGCAGCGCCGATCCGGATAATTATACCTGTCGCCTAATCCACAGGCCAACCTGACGCCTGCTAGGGGGAGATGGGCATGGACGCTCCTCTTTGCCGATGGGTACACTTGGCGATGCCTCTCGCGTCGATCGTCGCAGCGCTGCTGCTGATTCTTTCCACGGCCGCCACTGCCGCGGCGGATGTTTTCACCCTTAAAAACGGCGACCAGTTGAGTGGGACCTTTGAGAACGTGCACGGGACCACGCTGACCCTCCGCGACGCGTCGCTCGGTCCTCTGGACATTCAGTTCGATCAGTTGGTCGCTCTCGATCTCGATGCGCCCGTGGTGGTCCTCGTCACCGCGCACGCGCCGCAGCATGGGTGGCTGGGTCTGTCGCCGGCGCGCGCCTGGGTACTCGTGCGGGATGATGGGGAGACGGAGACGATCGCGCCGAAGGACGTCGACGTGATTGTGACAGAGAGCAGCTATCAGGCGATGGCGCATCACACGGCAACCCTGTGGCAGGACTGGACCGGGAGCATGAATGTGGGATACAGCGTCCAGCGCGGCACGCAAACCTCGGACACCTTCTCCACGAGCCTTGCGACCCGGCGCGAACGGCCCCAGTCACTGATCTTCGTCCCGCACGCGCGCACCAACGTGAGCATGATGATGCTCCGGACCAACGTGGCGGAAGCCGGGGCGTCAATCGGCACCAACACCGTCAGCAGCAGCGTGCGTGAAGATTTTCTGTTCTCGCGTGGCAGCTTCGTGTTCGGCCTCGCGCAACTCGATCACGTGCAGGACGCCGGCCTCGCGCTCCGGCAGACCTACGGCGGCGGCGTCGGGTACGACGTGAGCAAGACGAAGCTGAGGACGTTCAGCCTTATTGGCGGGTTGACGTTTGTTCGCGAGAAGTTCTCCGTTGATGTGGTCGATCAGCCAAACGACGCGCAATCGTCCGTGCAGTTGCTCTTCGGTGAGAAGTTCAACGCCGCGCTTGCGCCGCGCGTCGCGCTCGATCACGTCGCCACGGTGTACCCGAACCTGTCGTTCCCGGGGCAGTTCCACGTCGACAGCACGACCTCGCTCACGCTCAAGCTGCGCACGCACTTCGCGCTGACGGCGGAACTCATCGATCTCTATCTGAACAACCCCGCCGTGAGCGGCCAGCGCAACAACCTCGCGCTCACGACCGGCCTCGCGGTCACGTTCTGAGGGGGGCAGTGAGAGCATGACAGGCACCCGCGCCTGAGCGCGGGCGGTTCAGATGTGTCCCCAATCGTCCAATGACCAGATCGCGATCGTTAGGCGGCGTCCCCGATGTGCAGTTCCACGCGCAGGCCGGCGGCGACGGCCATGTTGATGAGGGTATCCACGCTGAACAGATTGATCTTGCCGCGCAGGAGGTCGGAGACGCGCGGTTGGGTGACGCCGAATAATTTTGCGGCTTGCGCCTGACTGAGGCCGGCGCTGGTGATGCGCTGTTCGAGCGCCATCATCAGCGCGGATCGGAGTTTCATGTTCTCAGCTTCGGCGGGGGTGTCTGTAACGGCGTCCCACACGCTGTCAAATTGTTCGTTACCCATGCGTTAACTCCTGCGCGAGGTCGTGGTAGCGCTTCGTTGCGATGTCGAGATCGCGCGGGCTGGTCGCCCGCGTTTTC
>JAISPN010000173.1 GCA_031274845.1 Acidobacteriaceae bacterium | reverse complement strand
GCCGATCTGGAGGCGAGACATCTTGCGGACTTGCGGTTCGCGGAGGTGTCGCGCGCGTTGCGTGCGCTCTCCTCGTCGTACGTCGAACGCCGCGCGAAGATTGGCGAAGGCGCTGCGTTATCGGGCGCGGGCAAGCGGGCTGCCTTCGCGCTCTTCTATGGACCGCTGCACTTTCTGTTCGTGAAGCAGATGGCCAAAGAGTTCTCGCGTCTTTCGCCAGCGGCGACGATTGTTGATTTGGGGTGCGGCACTGGCGCGGCGGGCGCCGCGCTGGCGGTCGCCTCTGGGCACACGACGGAGATCGTTGCGGTCGACCGTCATCCGTGGGCTGTTGACGAGGCGCGCCGGACGTATCGCGCGTTCGGTCTGCGCGCCCGTGTGCAGGTGCAGGACCTTCAACGGACCGCGTTGCCGCCGCGGTCGTTGGCGCTTGCCGCCTATGCGCTGAACGAACTCGACCAGAGCGCGCGCGAAGCGGTCGGCGAACAACTGCTCGATCACGCGGCTAGAGGCGGCGCCGCGCTCATCGTCGAACCGCTGGCGGGATTTGTGTCGCCGTGGTGGAAGACGTGGACGTCACGATGGGAAGCCGCCGGTGGACGCGCGGACGAATGGCGGTTTCGTGTCCCGTTGCCGCCGATGGTCGCCAAGCTCGATAAAGCCGCGGGCTTGAGGCACGAGACGCTGACGGGAAAAACACTTTCGCTGAATGTGTCGCCATGAAATACATCACCATGCTTGCGCTGTTGCTCTTCGCCGCCACCGTGTTCGCGGCGCCGCCGCAAACCATGCGCGTGGACTACTACCACACGGGCAACGACAAGGAAGAGCGCTTCAGTCTCGATCGCATCGTCATCGAGCCGCTGCCGTGGCCGGGGAATCCGCACCGCGCCATCGATACGACAAACCGCGGCAAGTATTTCTTCGAGGTCGTCGACGCGCAGTCGCATCAGGTGCTCTACTCGCGCGGCTTCAGTTCGATTTACGGCGAGTGGGAGACGACCGGCGAAGCGCAGCAGATGAACCGGACGTTCTCGGAGTCGCTTCGATTTCCCGCCGTCACCCGGCCCGTGACCATTTCGTTGAAGAAGCGCGATGCGCGGAATGTGTTTCGCGAAATCTGGGCCTTTGGTCTCGATCCGTCGAACAAGTTCATCGAGAAAGGGGTGAAAACCCCGGCGGGGGCGACGATGGCGATTCATCGCGCCGGTGATCCGTCGGAGAAGCTCGATCTGCTCATCCTCGGCGATGGCTACACGGCCGCCGAGCGATCGAAGTTCGAGCGTGACGCGCGACGGCTGACCGACGTGCTGTTTCAAACGTCACCGTTCAAGGAGCGGAAAGCGGACATCAACGTCTGGGGACTGGTACCGGTAGCGTCGCAGTCGGGCATCTCGCGTCCGTCGCAGGGGATCTTCCGCCACTCGCCGCTCGGCACGTCATACGACACGTTTGATTCCGAGCGCTACATCCTGACGTTCGACAACCGCGCGTTTCGCGACATCGCCGCGAACGCGCCGTACGACCTCGTTGAGATTCTGACCAACAGCGACACGTACGGCGGTGGCGGCATCTTCAATCTGTTCAGCACGGCCGCGGCGGGGAATCTGTGGGCGCCGTACTTGTTCATCCACGAGTTCGGGCATCACATCGCCGGTCTCGCGGACGAGTACTACACGTCGCAAGTCGCGTATCTGCCCGCGACCACGCGCGTCGAACCGTGGGAGCCAAACGTGACGGCGCTTGCCGATCCGGCCGCGCTCAAATGGAACGATCTCGTCACGCCGGGCACACAGATTCCGACGCCGTGGCCGAAAGAAGAATTCGAGACCTACACGCGCGACGTGCAGGCGCGGCGGCAACAGGTGCGCGAGGAGAACCGTCCAGAGGCGGAGATGAACGCGCTTTTCAGAGAGGAGATGGGGCGCGACACATCGCTACTGGATGCCAGCGCGCTCGCTGGACGCGTGGGGGCCTTCGAGGGCGCGAACTACGAAGCGCGCGGATATTTTCGGCCGCAAGCCGACTGCATTATGTTCACGCGCGACGCCGTTCCGTTCTGCGCGGTGTGTCAAAAGGCGATCGGCGCCATCATCGATCTTTACAGCGCACGCTGATCTCGATTGACACGCGTGCGGCCTCAAGCGAGACTAGCCCTCGCTGATATTTTTTTCGACGGAGCCCACGCTCCACAGATGAGGGTGCACCATGGATGATTTTGATGACGATGCCGGACTGGATCTGCCAGATGACGATCTGGGCGAGCACGACGATCTCGTTGTGATCGACATCGAGGACGATGAGATCGATCAGGATCTGAGCGCAGACGAGGAACCGGCAGCACCGGCACCTGTCGCCGTAGCGAAACCCGCTCCGGTGGTGAAGCGTGCCGTCCCCAAGACCAGGGCGGTGAAGAAAGCCGCACCGGTGAAGAAAGCGGCGGCAAAGAAGACAACGAAGGCCGTCGCTAAAAAAGCAGCACCCAAAAAGAAGGTCGCTGCAAAAAAGGTGGTGAAGAAGATGGCAAAGAAAGCTGCGAAGAAGGCTGCTCCCAAGAAGAAGGCTGCTCCGAAGAAGAAGGCTGCTGCCAAGGGCGCGAAGAAGTCCGTGAAGAAGAGCGTCAAGAAAAAAGCACGCCGTTAGTCTTGTAAGAGCCGCCGGCGGTTCATTCCGCCGGCGGTGAACACCACCATCGCTCCTCCGCGAACGGGCGCAGGCATCATCGCGAACGAGTCGCGTCCGTGCCGTCCCACCACCGTCCATCCGCTCGCAATCCCCAACGCCGATCCGAAGATCACATCGCTCAGGAAATGACGGTTGTCGTACAGCCGCGACGTGGCAACGTACATCGCGACAGTAAACACTGGCTATGCGCCTCGGCTGTGCGAGCTGATCCGTCGGCGTGAGGCGCCGCCGATACTTCATGAATCATTTTCGAGTGGTAATATGAGCTATAGAAAGGTGCTTCTATAACTCATGCGCTGGAACTGGGAACAGCCTGAATGGCCTGAGTTTTCGTATGACGGCACGGGGATTGACGCGCTGGAAAGAGACTTTCTCTCGCGGTCGGGCGAGTTCATGGGCATTTTCCGTCATGTCGGCAAGGACGATCAGAATGCCCTGCGGATCGAACTGATTAGCCAGGAAGCCATCAAGACCTCCGAAATCGAAGGCGAAATTCTCAATCGCGACAGCGTGCAATCTTCGCTGCGCCACCAGTTTGGTTTAAGTCTTGAAAGCGCCGATACGCCGCCGGCCGAACGCGGGATCGCGGCGATGATGGCCGACCTCTACGAGCGCTTCGCCACGCCGCTGACCGGTCACACTCTGTGCACATGGCACAGCCTGCTCATGAGCGGCGACGAATCCATCAGGACTGTTGGCGGCTATCGGGCGCACGATGAACCGATGCAAGTGGTGTCTGGCCCGATTGGCAGGCGCAAGGTGCATTTCGAAGCGCCACCGTCAAAAGCTGTCCCCGCCGAAATGCGGCGATTCATCGCATGGTTCAACGAGACCGCGCCGCGAGGGAGTGCGCCGCTGCCTGCGCTTGTCCGCGCGGGACTCGCGCATTTGTACTTCGTCTCCATTCATCCGTTCGAAGATGGCAATGGGCGGATTGGGCGCGCGCTCGCGGAAAAGTCGCTCGCGCAAACGCTGGGGCGCCCGAGCCTGATTGCGCTGGCTCATACGATAGAAAGCCAACGCAAGGATTACTACGCCGCGCTCGAAGACAACAACAAAGGCATGGAGGTGACGAAGTGGCTCGAATATTTCGCGCACACGGTCATCGAGGCGCAGACAACGACCATCAGGATTGCCGATTTTTATATCGGCAAGGCGAAGTTCTATCAGCGGCTGCACGGCCAGTTGAATGAGCGTCAAGCCAAGGTGATGGCCCGCCTGTTCAAGGAGGGCATCGAGGGTTTCAAGGGAGGGCTCTCCGCTCAAAACTACGCGGCCATCACTGGCGCGCCGCGCGCCACGGTGACACGCGACCTTCAAGACCTTGTTGCAAAAGGCGCGCTCGATAGAACCGGCGAGTTGCGCTACACGCGATACTTTTTGAAGCTGCTTTGATCGACAGGAAACAAGCCGTGATCGCATCCGCTCGACGTGTGGCCTGACGGATTGTTTGATGCGGTGTGCGAGCGGTTGAATCAGAGTGTGCAGCGAGGCGCGTCAGCGTTGTGTGCACACGGCAGTCTTGCCGAGCCAGTTCAACGTGACTTCGCCGTGCGCCTCCCAGAACAGCACGCCGTTCCCTTCGTAACGCGCGCCTGATGCCGCGATCGTCTGAAACGCCACGCGCGTGACGCCGTTTCGTTCGAGCACCATCAATTCCGGCGTCGTGCTGAAGTAGGTGACGCGAAGCGTCCCCGCGCGTACGCCCTTGGCGATGCATGCGAACGTAAACGGTCCGCGCGGTGGTACGGGTGAGGTGTAGACCGGCTTCGGCGCGGATGTTTTCCCCAGTTTGGATTGTGCGGCCGAACTCGTCAACGGAGCCCCTGTGTGCAACGCACCCGCAGGCATCGGCATGACGAGGAACAGCAAGCAAAGCAATGCGTTGGTCATCTGCGAACGGCTCCTACCAGAAGCGTGGTTGGTGCGGATGTGGTCCGGCAAGAACGCTGACGGATGTGGCGGCCGGGTCTAGGCTGAACTGGTGGGCTGGATAATGGGGCATTCGAAAACACCTTGCAGATCAACAGGTTACGGCGCTACGCCTGTTCATTATCTGGAGGAAAAGATAATGAACCTGCTGTTCCAATCCCTAGCTCGGTTGTCGGCTTGGAGTAGGTCGTGTTCCGCTTGCCACCAGCCGTATTCGCCACCAGTAGCCCTTGTTCGACCCATCGCTTCAACATCTTTGACGCCTTGAGCGTATCGATGCTGGCGATCTGGCAAAGATCACTATTTGCGAGGGGGCCGCGCAGGTCGATCCAGGCGCTGGCTTGCTCCCATATGGGAGGACGCTCTTCGTTTAGCAGCGTAACCATCACTGCCGCCTGTACCTGCTCACGTAATTCTCGATACAGTGGCGGGTACAAGTTGTTGGCGCGCATGACGTCGAACATCATGGGTACCCCTTCGCCGGCATCCACATTGGGTGGCACAGGAAACTCGCGCAGATTGCTGGCAAGTAGGGAATTGCGAGCTAATGACTTCGCCCGGTGAATTGTGGCGGGGGTGATGCGACCAGGCAAAAGACCTGGGCTCAGGACTTCGATGCGGGTGTCAAAGATGCGGACATGGATGTCGTGATTCAAGCGATAGTCGCGGTGGATCACCGCATTGGTAATCGCCTC
>JAISPN010000156.1 GCA_031274845.1 Acidobacteriaceae bacterium | reverse complement strand
AAATGCACGACGGGGATATTGAGGTAGAGTCGGTAGTCGGGACCGGGACGACGTTCAGGATTCTGTTACCGCAAGCGTCATGAACGAGATCATGCCAATCGTCCGAAGAAGCCTTGCCGCCGCGCTGGTCGTGGGCGCTCTTGTGGCGAGCGGCGCCTGCGCGCACGCGCGGGTCGTGGCCGCGAACGCCCCGCCGCTCGAGACGCCAGAAGCGCCGCCGCGCGTGGTTTCTGTCAGCGATCCCGCCGTGCCGGTGATTGTGTCGCTGCCGGAGGAGCCCGAGCCGGTACGCACGCCCCCTCCGCCGCCGCGTGTCAGACCCACGCCGCCACGCGCCGCGGATGCGCCGCGTCCTCCCGCGACGCCAGACGCGACAGTCGATCCCGCGTCACCGCAAGAGCCCCCGCGTCCGGTGCAAACGCTGCAGACGACCCCGACGCAGCAGGAGCAGGAGATGGAGCGGCAAATTCGCGCCACCCTGACGCGCGCGGCCAGTAATCTCAACACGGTGAACTACCAGCGCCTGAACGCGGATGGCCGCACGCAGTACGAAACCGCGAAGCGGTTCATCGATCAGGCGGACGAGGCGATACGTGGGAGGAATCTGGTGTTTGCGTCGAATCTCGCGGAGAAGGCCTCCGCGCTCGCCGCGGAGCTCGCCGGCCGCTGACGACGGCGGATTCCAGGCGAAATATGCCCGGAATCTTGCCGCGGCTGGTTTTGCACACTGATTCACAGCTGTCAATATCTTGCGACTGACCTAAAACCATTGCACTATATGTAGTGCTTACACCCTTGACAAAGGGTGTGGCTGGGCGCATATTTACTCACCTTGGAGCGAGCACAGCGAAGGCGATCGAGAGCACAACATCCTCTCGCTTTCTCATCGGTCACGGTCAAGACTCGACACACATTTTTGCGCACAACCAAAGAGGGCGTTGCCGTCCGGACAGACGGCCGCGCGATCTCTGGTCCGGGGCCAGAATTCCCCGGAGAAACATTCGGAGTAGAACCATGAAAGAAGGCGCAGCCTATCAGGCCGCACCCGCAGGCCAGCAGGTTGAGAGCAGTGGAACGCCGGTGCCGGCCTTTGCCGAGACCACCGACAGGCCGAAGTCGAAGCGTGCGACCTCGGCATTTCCGGGGCTCACCTTCTCCCGGTTCTTCACCGACGCGGCCATCGATCCGTTCGACGAGGTCGAGTGGGAACTGCGGTCGGCCGTCATCGGCAACGAGCGCGGCGATGTGGTGTTCGAGCAGCGCGATGTCGAGATTCCCCGCGCGTGGTCGCAGCAGGCGACCAACATCGTCGTCTCCAAATATTTTCGCGGACAGGTCGGGACGCCGGAGCGCGAGCACAGCGTCAGGCAACTGATCGGCCGTGTCGTCACTACCATCACCGACTGGGCGCGGTCCAACAAGTATTTCGCGACCGAAGGTGATCTGCAGGCGTTCAGCAGCGATCTCAAGCACATCCTCGTGTACCAGAAGGCGGCCTTCAACAGCCCCGTGTGGTTCAACTGCGGGTTCGAGAAAGCGCCGCAGTGCTCGGCCTGCTTCATCAACTCGGTGCAGGACACGATGGACTCGATCCTGACGCTGGCCCGCACCGAAGGGATGCTCTTCAAGTTTGGCTCGGGCACCGGCACCAACCTGTCGCCGATCCGGTCGTCGAAGGAACTGCTGGCTGGCGGCGGGACCGCGTCAGGCCCGGTCTCGTTCATGAAGGGGTACGACGCCTTTGCCGGCGTCATCAAGTCGGGCGGCAAGACGCGCCGCGCGGCGAAGATGGTCATTTTGGACGCCGATCACCCGGACATCGTCGACTTCATCAACTGCAAGGTGGAAGAAGAGAAGAAGGCGTGGGCGCTCATCGACGCGGGCTACGACGGGTCGTTTACCGGTCCGGCGTACTCGTCCGTGTTCTTCCAGAACTCGAACAACAGCGTGCGCGTCACCGACGAGTTCATGCGCGCCGTGCTCGATGGGAGTGAGTGGGAGACGCACGCGGTCACCGACAAGTCGGTGGTGGACAGCTATCAGGCGCGCGACCTGATGCGGCTCATCGCCGAAGGGACGCACATCTGCGGCGATCCGGGGATGCAGTTCGATACCACGATCAACGAGTGGCACACCTGCCCGAACGCGGACCGCATCTACGCGAGCAATCCGTGCTCGGAGTACATGTTCCTCAACGACTCGGCGTGCAACCTTGCGTCGATCAACCTGATGAAGTTCGTCAAGGAGGACGGCGAGTTCGATGCCGTCTCCTACAAGGCGGCGATCCGGACGCTCATCACGGCGCAGGAGATCATCGTCGATAACGCGAGCTATCCGAGCCCGGCGATTGAGAAGAACAGCCACGCGTACCGTCCGCTCGGTCTCGGCTACGCGAACGTGGGCGCGCTGCTGATGTCGCGCGGCTTGCCGTACGACAGCGACGCCGGCCGCGACTATGCCGCGGCGCTCACGTCACTGATGACCGGCGAGGCTTACGCGCAGTCGGCGCGCATTGCGCGCGACCATGGCGGCCCGTTCTCCGACTACGAGAGAAACCGCGAGCCGTTCTTGCGCGTCATGCGCAAGCACCGCGACTCGATGCGCGACGTGAACGCGCGCAACGTGCCGTCCGATCTGTATCACGCGGCGAAGGCGTCGTGGGACGATGCCGTCGAGATCGGCGAACAGTTCGGCTACCGCAACGCGCAGGCGACCGTGCTCGCGCCCACCGGCACGATCGGTTTCATGATGGATTGCGATACGACCGGCGTCGAGCCCGATATCGCGCTGGTGAAGTACAAGAAGCTCGTCGGCGGCGGGTTGATGAAGATCGTCAACCAGACGGTGCCGATGGCGCTGAAGCGTCTGGGCTACACGCCGCCGCAGATCGACGCGATTGTCGAGTACATCGACGTGAACGAGACGATCGAAGGGGCACCGGGGCTCAAGGAGTCGCACCTGCCGGTGTTCGACTGCGCCTTCAGGGCGGCCAAGGGGCAGCGGTCGATCCACTACATGGGGCACATCCGGATGATGGGCGCGACGCAGCCGTTCATCTCTGGCGCGATCAGCAAGACGGTCAACGTCCCGAAGGAAGCGTCCGTCGAGGATATCGAGCAGGCCTACATTCAGTCGTGGAAGTTGGGCGCCAAGGCCGTGTCGATCTACCGCGACGGCAGCAAGCGGACGCAGCCGCTCAACACGTCGAAGGACAAGACGCCGGCCGAACAGGCGCAACTGGCCGCCGCGCAACTCATCAAGCAACCGACCCGCCGGCGGCTGCCGGACGAGCGGAAAGCCATCACGCACAAGTTCGATATTCAGGGACACGAGGGCTACATCACGGTCGGTCTCTTCGAGGATGGACAGCCGGGCGAGATCTTCCTCGTGATGGCGAAGGAAGGCTCGACGATCTCGGGCTTTGCCGACGCCTTCGCGCAAGCGATCTCGTACGCGTTCCAGTACGGCGTGCCGCTACAGGCGCTCGTCGACAAGTTCAGCCACGTGCGCTTCGAGCCGAGCGGCATGACGCGGAATCCGGAGATCCGCTTCGCCAAGTCGATCGTCGACTACATCTTCCGCTGGATGGCGTCGAAGTTCCTGTCGCAGGAGGCGCAGTTCCACGCCGGCGTCAACGGCCGCGATCTGGACGAGGCGCAGGCGGCGGCAACGGCCGCGGCCGCGGCATCGACGACGGTCACGGTCTCGACGTCGGTGACGGTCGCGCCCGCCGAGGAAGCGGCGCCGGCGCCGGCGGCGGCCGCTTCGGCGAACGCCTATTCGACGATTCAGAATCAGGAAGATGCGCCGCCCTGCTCGACCTGCGGCTCAATCATGATCCGGAGTGGCGCCTGCTACAAGTGCAGTAACTGCGGCAACACGTCCGGGTGCGCGTAAGAAAACGTCCTACGCGCGTGTGAGCGCCTGTTCCACATGGGCGGCGTGATGCCGTCCATGCCACACATATAACGCGAGCGCGTTGTAGAGCGGCACCTGCCCCAGCTTGGGATGCCTGAACGTTCGGTTGAAGGCGGCATCATCCATCGATCGCAGGAGGAACACCCATCGCTGGTGGACGGCGTCGAGCAGGTCGAGCGACACTGACACCGGGGTTGCCGCGATCTCAGGCGTGTCCGCCCACAACGCTTCTTCGTACGGCCGGATCTGCGGATCGGTTTCGGTGAGCGCTAACTTGAAACGCACGTACGCGTTGATGTGGCTGTCGGGGACGTGGTGGACCACCTGACGGA
>JAISPN010000135.1 GCA_031274845.1 Acidobacteriaceae bacterium | reverse complement strand
TGGCCGGGTCGTACGCGCTGCCCTGGTACGGCATCCAGGCGAACGTGGCGATTCAGAGCTACAACGGCCAGCCGTTATATACACGCTGGAATCTGTCGCCCACGACGCGGTACGCCGCGGACTGTCCCGGACCGTGCCAGCCGGGTGAACTCGTGGTGCCGAATCTGACGCTGTCACAGTACGTGCTCGACCTCGTGGCGCCGGGTCAGGCGTACTACGCGCGGCAGAACCAGATCGACATGGGCTTCCGAAAGGTGTTCACGTTTGGCAAATACCGGCTATCCGCACAAGCCGACATCTTCAACATCGTCAACTCGTCGTACGTGAAGAACCAGAACATCACATGGGGGTCGTCGCTCGGACCGCCGTTGGACATCCTGCAGCCGAGGACGCTGCGTCTCGCGACTCAGCTCCGCTTCTAGTTGACCGACGGTTCTCGTGGCCAGAACGCCCGTCCCCTCCGGGAGAGGACGGGCGTTTTTCGTGACAGGGACTGTGAGGAGCCTCACCTGAAGACGCGAGGTGCCGCTGCTACACTGAATGTCACGATGCGTCTTCTCCTGGTCGAGGATGAGCAGTCGGCGGCGCGCATGATTGCCAAAGGGTTGCGCGAGCATGGACACGCGGTGGATGCGGTGGCTGATGGCGACGCAGCCATCCGTCAAGCGTCGGCGATTGCGTATGACCTGATCGTGCTCGATCTGCTGCTGCCGGTCAAAAGCGGGTTGGATGTCTGCCGGGAGATCCGCGCGGCTGGAAACGCGGTGCCTGTGCTGATGCTCACGGCGCGCGACGCGGTGAACGATCGCATCGCTGGCCTTGATGCCGGCGCTGACGACTATCTGACGAAGCCGTTTCATCTCGACGAACTGTTTGCCCGCATTCGCGCGCTCGCGCGCCGGCGGATGTTGCCGTTACTACCGGAGCACATCGACTGCGGCGCGTTGACGCTGGATACGCGGACGCACGAAGCGCGGCTCGACGGCCAATTGCTGGAGCTGACGGCGCGCGAGTATGCGCTGCTCGAATATCTCTGCCGGAAGCAGGGAACGGTCGTCAGCCGTGACGAGATCGCCGAGCACGTATGGGACGGCCGCTACGATCCCTGCTCGAATGTCATCGACGTCTACGTGCAGCGCTTGCGGCGCAAGATCGATCGCGGCGCGACGTCGTTCATCCGCACCCGCCGCGGGGCGGGCTATCAAGTGATCGGTTTCCAGGCAGAGCCTGAATGAGGACGTCATCCGCGCGCGTCTGACACTGTGGTACGGCGCGCTCGTCGCGCTCGTGCTCACGGTGTTCAGTGCCGGCATCGTGTGGCTGCACGCGCGCTGGAGTCAGGCGCAGTTCGACGCGGACTTGAGCGCCCTTGCGACAACCGTGTCGCTCATCATGCAGGAAGAGCTCGACGAGACGGGCGATCTCGTCAAAGCCGCGAGGGAAGCGCGCTCGTCGATCAACATCCCCGATCGTGTGATGGCGATTGTGGGACCGGATGGCGCGCCGATCGTGGCGCGCTGGCGGACGCTCGCACCCGAGATGCTGCCACCCAACACCAGCACTCGGCCGGGCACGATCACGGTGCCGCAAGGCGACCACGATTGGCGTCTCGTGGTCATGCGGGAGTCGCCGGCGGCCGGACCGTATTTTGTGCTCGTCGGCGGCACGCTCGATCATGTCGAACAGCAGCAGCAATTGCTCGTCCACGTGCTCCTTCTCGCCACGCCACTCATGGCGCTCATTACGGCGGGCGTGTGCTGGTGGCTCGCGTCGTCGGCGCTGCGTCCGTTGACGCTGATGTCCGAGGAAGCGGATGCGATCACGGCTCGCGCGCCGGAGCGGCGTCTCAGCACGGCGATGACGACCGACGAACTCGGCCGTGTCGCGCGCGCCTTCAACCGCTTGCTCGATCGTTTGTCGAGCGCGCTCCAGACGCAGCGGCGGTTCATGGCCGCCGCATCCCATGATCTCCGCACGCCGGTGTCGGTGATTCAGACCGCGGCCGAAGTGATTCTGGAACGGCCCGTGCGTGAGCATGGCGAGTACCGGGAAGCGCTCACGATCATTCGCGATCAGAGCGCGCGTTTGAGCCGTATGGTGCAGGACATGTTCACGCTTGCGAGGGCTGACGCCGACGGCTATCGCTTGACGCGGACGCCGGTCTATCTCGATGAGATCGTCGACGAGTGCGTGCAGGCGGCGTCGGTGATGGCGCGCGGCCGCGCGATTCATGTCGACGTGCACCTGTCCTTCGAGGAGACGCTGACCGGAGACGATGCGCTGTTGCGGCAGTTGGTGATGAACCTGCTCGACAACGCGATTCGGTACACGCCAGCCGGTGGCCGCGTCGCCGTGTCCACCGCGCGCGATCGTGACACGGCTGTCATCCTCGTCGCCGATACTGGTCCTGGGATTCCGGCATCAGAGCGCGAGCGCGTCTTCGAGCGGTTCGTCCGGCTCGACGAGGCGCGATCGGCCACGTCAGGCGCGGGACTCGGCCTTCCGATTGCTCGCTGGATTGCCGGACAGCATCACGGTTCGATCGATCTGCAAGAAAATTCGCCGAGCGGGTGTGTGTTCGTGGTCAGGCTGGCGATCCGAGCCGTATCGCGGCCTTCGTCTTCGTAAATCGTGAAGATGAACAGGCGATGAACCAGGAAGCATGAACGAATGATGAATCGGTGACAGCGTTCTCTCCGAGAGAGGACAGCGCCACCGAGAATCGGTCAAAACGTCCGCGTGATCCGTGCGGCAAGCATGTTGCTTATGTCACACTGAATCAATGCGAACTTATGTTTTCTTTGGAAGGTGTATGCGTCTATTCATCGCTGTTGTTGCCTGTGTGTCGCTCGCGCCGTTGTCGGCTCGTGCCGACACGACCAGCCCCTCGAATCCATTCACGATCGATCTCGTGCAGGGGCGTGCGCCCGGTGTGCAGCCGTCGTTTGGATTGACGTTCCCGTCGCCAGCGCCACTGTTTTCGGCATCGGCGCTGACGATTAATCCCGCGGTGCTCAACGCGGTGGAGCCAACACAGGATGCCGAGCCGCAACGCCATGCCGTCGCGGTTGAACACACGGATGCCTTTCTGATGCGCGCGAAGATTCACAAATACGCGAGCTTTGCCTCGCTTCCGCTGTTTGGCGCGGAGGTGGCACTGGGTCAGTCGCTGTTTAATTCCGACAACATGCGTGGCCTCCATGGCGGCGTCGGCGCCGCGATTACCGGACTCTTTGTTGTGAATACGGTGACGGGCGCGTGGAACCTCTTCGGCGAAGAAGGGCGCGCGGAAACAGAAGGGCGCGGGTTACGGCTCGTGCACGGTCTCCTGATGATGGTGGCCGACGCCGGCTTTGTCGCCACATCGTCGTCTGCGCCTGGAGGCAGCCTCCGACGCACTGGCACATTCCAGGAGATTCAGGATGCTCGCGTGCGGCACAGGACGATTGCTCTCGCGTCGATGAGCGTCGGCACGCTCGGGTACCTGATCATGCTCTTTGGGAATCACTGAAGATGTGGACGCAAATGATCGAGGCGTGGAGTTCGCTGTACTCCGATCATGCGGCGCTTCGGACCGCGGTGGAGTTCGTGCACATTGCGGGACTGGTCGCTGGCGGCGGATGCGCGATTACGGCGGATCTGGCCACGATTGCGGTCGGAGGCGACGCGGCGTCGAGGACGGCTGCTGTGCGCTTGCTGGAAGGGACGCACCGGATCGTGTTGCTTGGTCTGACCGCGCTCTTTCTCTCGGGCGGACTCCTGCTTGCCGCGGACGTTGAGACCTACTGGCCCTCGCGGCTCTTCTGGATCAAGATGGCGCTGGTCGCGGTGCTCTTGGTGAATGGCGCGCTGATTGTGCGCACGGAAGGTCAAGCCGAGGCAGGCCAGCCACATGCGGTCGCGCGTCTTCATACGCTGGCGATCACCAGCCTCCTCCTGTGGGGGCTCACGACATTGGTCGGCACCGCGCTGCCGAATCTTGGATAGGACCATGGACACGAAACAAGTGATTGAAACAACCCAAACTACAGAACGCACCACGACGAGTTGCGGTCGGGATCAAGCCTCACCGTGCGCGGTGAAGCACAATGCGCGCCGCGCCTTTCTCGGGCAGGTGGGTGTCGCGAGCGTCTCGCTGCTGTGGCTCGGCCTTGCCTCCACCGGCGTGGTGTCGTTGCCGGTGTCCGTGCTGGAAGCGGCGGGTGTGCAGAGCAACGGCAACGAACGCCGTTATCCGATTCCCGCGAGTGACGGCGTTACCGTCGACAAGAGCGCGCAACTCATCCTCGTGCGCTATGCCAGTCACGTCTACGTCTTCGCGCTCTCGTGCCCGCATCAGAACAAC
>JAISPN010000090.1 GCA_031274845.1 Acidobacteriaceae bacterium | reverse complement strand
TCGCGGCTCAGCGCGAAGTCGCCGACGAAGCTGTCGTCGTAGCCGTCGCCGTTGATGTCGATCGTGGCAACGACCTGACGCGTCGACAGGTCGAGCACCTTGATCTGCCCATCGTTGGCGCTGCCGAAGTACACGCGCGTGCTGTCGGGCGAAAACGCGACGCCCATGTAGGCGCCGGTGCCAATGTCTGGCGTTTTGCGATCGAACGACACGATCGGCTGCGGCGCCGCCGATTCGGCCAGCGCGACCAGTTCCAGCCGCGCCGCGCTCAAGAGCGCCGCGTAACGGCCGTCCGGGCTCAGGGCAAGGCCCCATGAATAGGATTGCGTGCGAAGCACGCGGCCGACGGGTGTGACGCGGCGTCCGTTGATGAGCGTCGCGTCGTGTTCGCTGATTGAAGAAGCGGACTCACCGCGGCCCGGCGGCTCGATGATCGTCTGCGGCGGCGGCGACGTTGGCCGGCCGTTCCACGACACCACCGCCAGCGCCGCGCCCAGCAGCACGGCCAGCACCGCGCCCAGCACGCTGCCGATACGCACGATCCACGCACGAAGCCATCTCTTCCGCATCCGGGCACTCCTTACGAACCCGGAAGTTTTTCATCAGCCCGTAACGCGCGTGTGACATCGGGTCATCTGGCCGTCTGGTCATTACGGGACGGAGCACATCTGAACAGCAGGGGCCGGTATCGCTTAAATCGTTTCATCAATCGTTTCAAATAACTCATTCAGAACGACCGAAAATACGCTTATTTAAACGAAATACCTTCAGATTCACACCATTCTCCCATGCGTTAAAATCATTTCATGTCACGCATCGAAACAGCGCTCGGCCGGGGCGTGCTCCACGCGGCGGACCTTCGGGATCGGCTGGATGTGTCGCCCGCGACGCTCATGCGGATGGTGCGGCAGGCCGGCCCGGAGATCGTCCGGCTCGGCCGTGGACGAGCCACGCGGTACGGGTTACGCCAGCCATGGACAGCGCTCGATCGGGCGCGCTTCCCGCTCTTCCGCGTCACGGATACCGGCGCGGTCGCCTCCGCTGGCGAACTGATGACGCTGGCGGCGCGCCAGTCGGTGTGGATGCCTGACGGCCGCCTCTCGGAAGGTCTTCCAGTCGCGCTGGCGGATGCGCGACCATCAGGATTTCTGGGACGGCATTTCGCCGCCACGCGTACCGATCTTCGACTGCCGTCGCGATTGACCGATTGGGCGGATCATCACATCCTGCTCGCGATGTCGCGGCGCGGCGAGGACCTTCCCGGCAACCTCATCGTCGGCGAGGAATCCGTTGCGCGATGGCACGCGCTCGACGCCGCCGCCGTCACCCGCGACGACTACCCGGCGCTGGCCGCCGCCACCATCGCGGGACATCCTCCCGGTTCATCGGCAGGAGGCGAGCGGCCAAAGTTTGGCGTGTGCGTTGACGGACGGCACAGGCTCGTCAAGTTTGCCTCGCGCGGCGGGACGGCCGACGTCGTGGCGCGGCGCTGGTGCGATCTGCTCATCCTCGAAGAGATCGCGCTGGACACCATCGACGCGCACGGCATCGCCGCCGCGCGCACCACCGTGATTGATACGCCGTCGCATTGGTTTCTCGAGAGCGAGCGGTTTGACCGCGTGGGCGCGCGCGGACGCCGTGGCGTGCTGAGTCTCGCCGCGCTTCACGACGACCCCGCGGATACGTGGGCGCGTGCGGCGACGAAACTCAGAGAGGCCAGGCGGCTCACCGACGGCGATGCCCGGCGGCTTCGCTGGCTCGATGCCTTTGGCGCGCTCATCGGCAACACCGACCGGCATCAGTACAACATCCTCTTCTTCACCGAAGACGAGCGGCCGCGACTGGCGCCGGCGTTCGATCACGTCTCGATGCTGTACGCGCCCACGGCAGATGGGCAGGTGCTCCCGCGTCCGTTCGCACGCCCGCACGTCACGCCGGATACGGTCGATGTGTGGAGCGAAGCGCAGGAAGCCGCGCGTCATTTCTGGAGACGCGGCAGCGAAGACGCGCGCCTCTCAGAGGGAATGCGAACGCTGTGCGCAAGCAACGCCCGGTGACACAGGCGTCATCTGGTCGTCTGGTCATTGGGTTATGGGGCGATGGAATCGCCTGCGCTCCGGCGCCGCGTGAAACCCCGATCCGTCAATGACCAGACGACGAGATGACCAGATCCGGATTCCGATAGACCGTGCGGCCGCCGACGATTGTGGCGGCGACGCCGCCGCGGAGCTGCCAGCCGTCAAACGGCGTGTTCTTCGAGCGCGAGCGCATCGTGGCTGCCGTCACGGTGACGGCGAGATCGGGCGCCAGCAGGCTGATGTCCGCCAGAGCGCCTTCGCTGAGCGTGCCGCCGGAGAGCTTGAACAACCGCGCCGGATTCACCGACAGCAGCTCGATGAGTCGCGCGAGCGACACGACGCCCGCGTGCAGCAGGCGATCGAAGCAAAGCGACACGGCGGTTTCAAGGCCAATGATGCCGAACGGCGCGCGATCGAACTCGACGTGCTTCTCGTCGTAGTGGTGCGGCGCGTGATCGGTCGCGATGACGTCGACGCTGCCGTCCTTGAGACCGGCCAGCATCGCGTCGCGATCTGCCGCCTCGCGCAGCGGCGGGTTCATCTTGGTGTTGGTGTCGTACGGCACCGGCGCGCTGAGCCATTCGTCGGTGAGGATGAAGTGGTGCGGCGCCACCTCGCACGTCACCTTCGCGCCGCGCGACTTGCCGTAG
>JAISPN010000063.1 GCA_031274845.1 Acidobacteriaceae bacterium | reverse complement strand
GCGCGATGGCGCCTGACCTGCAAACGACGTTCACGGCGTCCGAGCGCTTCTCGCTCGTCGGCGACGAATGGGCGCTCGTCCGCGCGGGCACGCACACCGTCGCGGACTACATGACCATCGCCGCCGGCTTCGGCCACGAGGAGAGCAGCACGGTGTTTGAAGAGGTGAGCGCGCGCCTCGCATTCATCCACGACTACCTGACGACCACCGCCACCCGTGAACCGTTCGAGCGGTTTCTCCAGCAACTCGTTGGCCCCGCCTTCGACGCGCTCGGCTTCACGCCAGCGCCCGGCGAAGACGACGACCAACGCGCGCTGCGCGCGGATCTCATCTCGTTCCTCGGTGGTCCGGCCAACGATCTGAACATCGGACCGACCGCGCAAGCGACACTCGAACGGGTGCTGCTCGGTGACGCCGAACTCGACCCGACGGCCGCGGACGCCGTTGTACACGTAGCCGCGCGTCACGGCGACGCCGGGCTCTGGGATCGATTTCTTGCCGCCTCCAAAGCGGCGACGTCACCGTCGGAACAGTACCGGTATCTCTACGCGCTACCTACCTTTGAAAACCGCACGCTCATCGATCGCGGGTTGAACTTCGCGCTGACGCCGGAACTGCGCAGTCAGGACACGCCGCAATTCCTGTCGCGGTTTCTCAGCAATGCGGCCGCGCGCGATCGCGCCTGGACCTTCATCAAGGCGCACTGGACCGAGCTCGAACCGAAGATCACGATCTCGCTCGGCGACGTCTACTTCGCCAATAGCCTCGGCAGCTTCTGCGATGCCGCCTCTCGCGACGACATCACGGCGTTCTTCCGCGCGCACAAATTGCCGGCGGCGTCACGCACGCTCGATCAGACGCTCGAACGCATCAACAACTGCATCGCGATCAAGGACAAGCAGACCGCATCGCTTACACGGTGGATGTCGACCGCCGGCGCCGGACAGCCGTTGAAGTGATCGCGGCATTGAGGCGCGCGGGGCCGGACACGGCCGGGTGATCGCTCACCCACAATCGCCACGGCCGTTCCGTTCCCACGCGAATCCCAATGCGCGGGCCTGACGTAATCGCGCCCATCGTCAGCCCCCCCTCGACGATACCGAGCGAACCGCTTTCAAGATCCATCTGGTTCTCGTCGAGCGTAATCCCCATCGCCATCGTCAGATTACCGGGACCGCGGCAGAGATCGTGGACGCCCACGCTCGCACGCGAGCGTGGGCGGCGTCCCTTCGCCGCTTGCGCGCGCCGTTCGCGCATGATGTCGATGCCGTCGATGGGATCGAGCGCGCGAATGAGCACCGCCGCTGGACGTCCTTCGTCCTCGGTTACGGCGTTCACGAGCGCGTGGATGCCGTAGTTCAGGTACACGTACACAAGGCCGGGCGCGCCGTACAGCGGCGCATTGCGTGCCGTCGGGCCGGTCGCCGCATGACACGCGGGATCGTCCTCGCCGATGTAGGCTTCAACTTCGACAATCGCGCCGCTTGTGATGAGGCCATCGCGCGTATGCACGAGGACTTTGCCGAGCAGTTCGCGAGCAACCGTGAGCGTGGGACGCCGGTAGAACGATGGCGGAAGCCTCACGCCCCGAGACGCGCAATCGCGCGGATGGCCGCGTGCTGCACATCGAGGTTTCTATCCTGCAACGCCTGACGGAGCGCGGGCAGCACCGACGGATTGCCTGACACGCCGAGCGCATCGACAACGCTCGCGCGCACGTCTGGTTTCGGATCTTGCACGAAGCGCACGAACGCCTCGGGATGCCGCGCGGCAAGCTCGATGACGTACCCCATCGCCTGTTCGTGCAACGTGTCATCGGCGAGCGACGCGACAATCACATCGACAGCCCCGTCGGCGAGCATCACGTTGGCAAAGTGCGCGGCCAGCAACACCGCGCCCTGGTTTTCGCGTCCCATGCCCACCTGAATCGCCTCGTTGCGGCTCCGGTCGCCAGTTCTCGCCAAGCCCTCGATCGCCAGCACGCGGAACGACACATCCTTGGCGCTCATCTGCTCGACAAACTCCGGCACGCTCGCCGCCTGACCGATCCGCGCCAGCGCGCCAAGCGACGCCACCGCCAGCCGCCCTTTGCGGTAGTACCGGAACAGTTCGCCGAGCGCCCGTGCCGACGGTTCGTAGCGCATCGAGCCGAGCGCATCCATCGCCGCTTCGCGAATCGGCTCCTCGCGATCGTTCAATGCCGCGATGACGCCATGGCCAAGCAGGTCGTCGATCGGCGCATCGCCGGGCCTGACCGCAAACAGACGTCCGGCCACGCGGACCGCGGCGTACCGCAACGCGGGATCGGGCACGCCAAGCAGTCCGGCAACGACCGGCGCCGCGTCGCGCAACAACGCCGCTCGATCCGCCGCGGTGACTTCGCCGCCCAGCGCGCCCAGCGCGTACACCGCCTCCAGCACCACCTTGGGATTGCCATCATGCGTCACCGTAATCAGCGCACGCACGACCGGCAGCGGCACGCGGCGCGCCCCGAGCGCGCCAGGGCCCGCCGTAAACACCGCATCCGCGTCGAGGCGTCCGTGCGTCTCGGCAATGCGCCCCGCGTACTTACGCGACGTCGACTTCTCGGCAAGAAAGATCTTGAGCTCGGCGGCAATCGATTCGAGCTGGATGTCGTTCCGCTCATCGAGCACCGTGCGCGCCAGAGGCACCGCCGCCGCTTCGTAGGCGCCATCCTTCAAAATCTGCACGGCGCGCATGCGCGCGCGGTGATCCGTGCTCGTCAAATTACTGACCGTCTGCTCGAACGAGCCCTGGGCACGCCCGGCATTTGGCCAAGCCACAACAAGGAACGCGGCCATCGCCGCGACAGCAATTATCTTCATTGGTCTCTCACCGTCCCAACGCATAGGCATGCGAACGCCCTTCGGCAAGCGCCGCCTTGATGTATTTCCCCGTGTGCGACTCCTTCACCGCGGCCACTTGCTCGGGAGTCCCCGTCGCGACAATCCGTCCGCCCGCCTCGCCCCCTTCAGGGCCAAGGTCAATGATGTAGTCCGCCGTTTTAATGACGTCCAGATTGTGCTCGATCACCACCAGCGTGCTGCCCGCTTCGAGCAGCTTCCTGAACGCGGTGAGGAGCTTGGCGATGTCGTCGAAGTGCAAGCCTGTCGTCGGCTCATCCAGAATGTAGAGCAGCCGTTCGCCGCCGTGCGACGAGAGGTGCGCCGCGATCTTGATCCGTTGCGCCTCGCCTCCCGACAAAGTTGTTGCCGGCTGCCCCAGGCGAAGATACCCCAGGCCGATTTCGTCGAGCACCTGCAAACGCCGCAACACTTTGGGCGAGCTGCTGAAGAAGACCAGCGCTTCGCGCACCGTCAGGTCGAGCACCTGATGCACGTTGCGCCCCTTGTATTTCACGTCGAGCACTTGCGGCTTGAACCGCTTGCCGTCGCACTGATCGCACGGCACGAAGACGTCGGCGAGAAACTGCATCTCGACCCGGACTTCGCCTTCGCCCTGACACGCTTCGCAACGCCCGCCCGGCACGTTGAACGAAAAGTGACTCGCCGTGAGCCCGCGCGATCGCGCGTCTTTCGTCGCGGCAAAGAGCTCGCGGATCGGATCGAACGCCTTCAGGTACGTCACCGGATTCGATCGCGGCGTCCGGCCGATCGGCGCCTGATCGACCAGCACCACGTCGCTCACCATCTCCACGCCTTCGAGCGACGTGAAACTACCGACGCGCCGATCCCAGCCCCCATTGGCGCGCTTGATCGCGGCGTACAGCACATCGTGCACGAGCGTCGATTTCCCCGATCCGCTGACACCGGTGACACAAGTCAGCGTATTCAGCGGAATGGTGATATCCACGCCTTTCAGGTTGTGCTCGCGCGCGCCACGCAACTCGATTTTCTGTCCGAGCCCTTTGCGCCGCATCGCCGGCACCGGGATCGCGAGTTCCCCCCGCAAGTACTTCGCCGTCAGCGATCGCGGCTCGTGCATCAAGTCGTCGAGCGTGCCCGAGAAAATGACACGCCCCCCCTGCTCGCCCGCGCCGAGCCCGAGATCGACGATGTGATCGGCCACCTTGATCATGTCGGCATCGTGTTCGACGACGAGGACCGTGTTGCCCTGATCGCGAAGCTGCCGCAGGATGTCGATGAGCCGCAGGTTGTCGCGCGAGTGCAGGCCGATCGACGGTTCGTCGAGCACGTACAGCGTGCCGACGAGCGAGGAGCCGAGCGACGTCGCCAAATTAATCCGCTGCGCCTCGCCGCCCGACAACGTGTTCGACAAGCGGTCAAGTGTCAGATAGTCGAGGCCGACATCGCGCAGAAACGACAACCGCCGCCGGATTTCCTTCAAGACCTTCCCGGAAATCGCGAGCTCTTTGTCCGTCAACCCCAGATCGTCGAAGAAGCGTTGCGCGTCGCTGACGGTCAGCGCGGACACTTCATCGATCGTCCGCTCCGCCACGCGCACATCACGCGCCTCTCGCCTGAGACGGCTGCCACCACAATCGGGGCACATCTGGTAGCCGCGATAGCGGCTGAGAAACACGCGAACGTGTACCTTGTACTTCTTGCGTTCGAGCCAGTGGAAGAATCCTCGCACGCCGTCGAAATCAAGCGCGGGATCGCCGTCGACAACGAAACGCCGTTCGTCATCCGTCAGCGCGTCCCACGCCACATCCATACGCAGCTTCGCCTTCTTCGCCACTTTCTTGAGCGCGGCGAACTGCGCGCGGTAGTGCGGCTTGCTCCATGGCTCGATGGCGCCCGCCGCAAGCGTCTTCGACGGGTCGGGCACGACGAGGCTCATGTCGAGCTCGACGACGTTGCCAAAGCCGTGGCAGGTGGGACAGGCACCGAACGGGTTGTTGAACGAAAATAGACGCGGCTGCGGATCTTCGTAGGCGATCTGGCAGACGCGGCATTCGAAGCGCTCGGAGAACTGGTGCAGCGTCGACGGTGCGCCGTCACTGCTTGCGACCTGAAGCGCCCAGGCCGCGCCTCCCCCTTCGCGGTACGCCGTCTCGATTGAATCGGTCAGCCGTTGCCGCGTCTCCTCGCCGCCAAGCTGCACGCGATCGACGACGACGTGCAATGTCGCCTGCCGCGCGAGCGCCACCGCATCGACATCCTCGAAACCAACCGCGCGCCCCTCAACAAGGAGACGGCCAAAACCATTCTTCCGAAGCGTCTCGATCGTGGCACGCACCATCGCAACCTGCGACACCGGCGCTGTCTTCGTCTCGGCCGGCTCGGCGACATCACTGTCGCCGGTTTCGCTCAGTTCATCGACCTCGCGTCCGGTATCCACTTGCCCGACGCTCCCCCCGTCGATCGCCGCAAGGTCGAAGCCGATGATGAGCCTTGTCCCCTCGCCAAGCTCAGCGAGTTGCCCGGCCACCACTTCAGCCGTCTCGCGCACGACTTCGCGTCCGCACTGACGGCAGAACGTGCGTCCGATGCGCGCGAAGAGCAACCGCATGTAGTCGTGAATCTCGGTCGTGGTGCCGACCGTCGATCGCGGATTCCTGACGCTGTTCTTCTGCCGGATGGCAATCGCCGGCGCGATGCCATCGATGCGGTCGACGTCCGGCTTCTCCATCCGCTCCAGAAATTGACGCGCGTAGGCGGACAGCGATTCGACGTACCGGCGCTGCCCTTCGGCGTAGATCGTGTCGAAGGCAAGCGAGGACTTCCCGGAGCCGCTGACCCCGGTGACGATAATCAGCTTGCCGACCGGCAAGGTGACATCGACGTTCTTCAGATTGTGCGTGCGAGCCCCGCGAACCGTGAGGTCCGTGGGGGCTGTCGCGTGAGACGCCTCGTTCTCGGACATATGCGTTCGGTGACCCCGATCCGGGTCAGCGGAAACGCCTATCGTACACCGTCACAGTTCCTGCGCTCGCTATCATAGGAGCACGATGAATATCTTCCGTAGTAGCGCAGCGCCACCTCGTCCGGTCGATGCCGCCTCGTTCACAGGAACCGCGCGCACACGGCTGCTCGCGTCGAGCGACCACGAGACACCCGTCCACGCCTACCACGTGCAGTTCGAGGATCACGCGCGGACCCACTGGCACACACATTCCGGACCGCAGTGGTTGTTCGTCACCGAAGGACGCATCCGCGTGCAGGCGCTCGGCCAACCCGCGCACGATCTCGACACCGGCGATGCCGTCGTCTTCGCGCCCGGCGAGAAGCACTGGCACGGCGCCGTCCCCGGCACACGCGGCGTCCACCTGGCGGTCAACATCAACGCCGTCACCACATGGCTAGAAGCGGTCACCGACGACACCTATCGCGGTGAAACGAACCATCGCTGATCGAAATTGGCCATGTACGCGCGTGCGTGATTCACGCCCGTCCGGAATGCGCCGCGGGGTTTGTGCTACGATGCTCATCTCTTCTACCTGACCG
>JAISPN010000060.1 GCA_031274845.1 Acidobacteriaceae bacterium | reverse complement strand
ACACAGTCTGTCGAGGTCGCGCGGCAATCGGTTGATCTCGCCGAACAACTCGTGAAAGACAACCAGACGCGCGTGGAAGTCGGCACCTTGGCGCCCATCGATGTCGTGCAGGCGCAGTCGCAAGCCGCCACGGCGCGCCAGTCGCTCGCGCAAGCGGAAGGGACCAAGCGCACCACCGAGATCGCGCTCAAACAGCTTATCGTCAGCGGCACGCAGGACTCGACCTGGAACGCCTCAATCACGCCGACGGATCACCCTGATTTCGTGTCCGTCGAAATCGATATCCCCGGCGCGGTCCGTCGCGCGCTCGACACGCGCACCGACCTTCTGCAGGTGCGCAAGAACCTGCAGGTCAACGACGTCACCATGAAATATCTCCACGACCTCACACTGCCTCAAGCTGATGTCGTGGCAAGTTACGGCTGGCAAGGACGCGGCGGCACAACGCTCGAACGGCAACCAGGGACGATCGGTGGCGCCGTCACCAATACGATTCCCGGCGGCTATCTCGATGCCCTCAGCACTATCGGATCTCGTGACTACCCCACCTGGAACATCGCGCTGAATGTCACCTATCCGCTTGGCACCAGCGCCGCGGATGCCAACATCGCGCGCGCGCGCGTCCAGCAGCAGCAGGTCGAGATCCAGTTGAAGCAGATCGAGTTGCAGGTAGCGACCGACATCACCAATGCGGCCATTCAGGTGATGAGCAATGCCGAGAGCGTGCAGGCGGCGCAAGCCGCGACGAAATTGGCACAGCAGCAATTCGAGGCCGAAGAGAGCAAGTTCGAAGTCGGCATGTCGACCAACTACCTCGTCGTCCAGGCTCAACGCGACTTGGCGACGGCGAAGAATACCGAACTCTCGGCGGTGCTCAATTACCGCCGGTCGCAGGTCGAGTTCGAGCGTCTGCAACAAACCACGCTCAGCTCGGCAAACATCACACTCGTTGGACGGTAGCATCAACATCGCTGTCCGCAACGACGACGAGCCGAAGATTGACGAAATGCGTGAATGTGGTTTCGGTGCTTGTCGTTGTGGCGGATGGCGGTGCGTCATTACGTTCGTGCTCTTCCCGACCGTCTAGACGCTGCATAAGGAAAGCCTTCGCTTTCCGTAGCAACGGCCTAACGTAGGGAGAGGCGGCTCAAAGTTTTTTTGGCTATGGCTGAGGTACAGAAGTGATGCGAAAGGCGCTACTGTTTTTCATCGTCGTCGCGGTAATTGGCGGGTCGGTTTACGGGTATCTCCAATACACGAATAGTGGCCCCAAGGTCACCATCAACACCGCGCAGATCTCGCGTGGCGACATCATCGAAACGGTGGGAGCCACCGGGACACTGCAAGCGGTGACGACCGTCCAGGTCGGCTCTCAGGTGTCCGGCACCATTCAGTCGCTTGGCGCCGACTTCAACTCGATCGTCAAGAAGGGCCAGGTCATCGCCAGACTCGACCCCTCGTTGTTCGACGCGCAACTGCAACAAGCGCGCGCGAACCTGAGTCAGTCGCAGGCGAACCTCGAGAAAGCCAAAAGCGACCTCGAACGCCAGAAGGTGATGCTGACCGACGCGCAACAGAAATACACGCGCGCCAAGTCGCTCGCCGATCGTAAGCTCCTGACGCAAAGCGACCTCGACGCGGCCCAGATTGCTGTCGATTCCGCGGTGGCCTCGCTCGCCTCACAACAATCCACGCTCGTACAGGCAGAAGCGGCGGTCAAACAGTCGCAAGCCACCGTCGACCAGAACGAGGTCAACCTCCAGCACACGATCATCGAGGCGCCGATTGACGGCCTCGTCATCGCTCGCAGCGTCGATGTCGGCCAGACGGTCGCCGCCAGCATGCAGGCGCCCACGCTGTTCATTCTCGCCGCCGACCTGACGAAGATGCAGGTGCTCGCGAATCTCGACGAGTCGGACGTGGGCCGGATTCGTCCGCAGCAGCGCGTCACGTTCCGCGTGGACGCCTATCCCAACGAGGAATTCGTCGGCACGGTGTCTCAGGTCCGCTTACAGCCGACCGTGGTGCAGAACGTCGTGACGTATTCGACCGTCATCAACGTCCCGAACGATCAGTTGAAGCTGAAGCCGGGAATGACGGCCAACGTCAAAGTCGAGCTTGAACGAAGCTCCGATGTCTTGCGCGTGCCGAACTCCGCGCTGCGGTTCCGGCCCACCACGGACGTCTTTGCCGCGCTCGGACAAACGCCTCCCGATCAGGGCCAGCAACGGCCGGGTGGGAATGCGGGGAATGCCGGCAATGGACGCCGCGGGAATGCCGACGCGAGCGGAAATGGCGGGGCTCCGAACGGACAGGGACGCCCTGGACGTGGCGGTGCGCCGCGTGACAACGCCCCGGCAGCCGCCGAGGCGAACCTCAACGCCGACGCCGCGCCGATCGCCAAAGGCGCGACGACCATCGACGCGATGTTCGGCCCGCTTCCCCGCACGGAAACCACTGGGCGCGTGTGGGTCAACAACAATCAACAGTTGGACCAGATTCGGCTGCGCCTCGGCATCACCGACGGCCAGTTGACGGAAATCATCGAGGGCAACGTGCAGCCGGGCCAGGAGGTTGTCACGAACGCCAGCGCTGGCACGGCGAGTGCCCGGCCTGCCCCGACCAATTCCCCCTTCCCCGGCGGCAATCCGCGCGGTGGATTCCCCGGCGCCCCAGGTGGCGGCGGTGGCCGCGGACGATAACAGTGCGGACGATGACAGTCAGGAGTTGACGCGATGTCTGCTTTCATGACGTTCCGGATTGCCCTCAAGGCCCTTGGGCGCAACAAAATGCGCACCGGGTTGACCATGCTCGGCATGATCATCGGCGTGGCCGCGGTCATCGCGCTCGTCGCGATGGGCAACGGCGCCCAATCGGCCATCGAGGATCAAATCAAGGGGGCCGGCACCAACCTCATCACGGTGAACGCCGGCAACTTCTCGCAAGGAGGCGTGCGCGGCGGCTCAGGCACCTCCAGCTCGCTGACGGTGGAAGACGCCGAGGCTATCCGGAACGAAGTGCCTGGGGCGCAATATCTCGTCGCCGACACGCAGACGCAGGCGCAGGTCATCTTCGGTAACCAGAACTGGTACACGCGCATTCAGGGAACCGACGTCGATCTGCCGCTCATCCGCGCGTGGTCCACGACGTTCGGCACATTCTTTAGTCCTCAGGACGTCACGAGCGCCGCCAAAGTCGCCGTGCTCGGCAAAACCGTCGCGGACACCCTGTTCGGCCCTGACGCCGATCCGACCGGACAGGTCATCCGCATCCGCAATCAGCCATTCAAGGTGATTGGCGTCATGGCTCCCAAAGGTCAAAGCGGCATGGGGCCCGACATGGACGACCAGGTGCTCACGCCGTACACCACGGTACTCAAGAAGCTGCTCGGCCAGACCTCGCTTCGTGACATCACGATCTCGGCGGCCTCGGCTGGGGAAACCAGCGCCGTCGCCGATCAGGTCGCCGTCGTTCTCCGCACGCGCCACAAGCTCGTGCCTGGACAAGACGACGACTTCATCGTGCGCACCGCTGAAGAGATCGCCGACATCCGCACGGCCGCCATGGGCACGATGACCACCCTGCTCGCAGGCATCGCGGGCGTGTCGCTCGTGGTCGGCGGCATCGGGATCATGAACATCATGCTGGTGTCGGTCACCGAACGGACGCGAGAGATCGGGTTGCGCATGGCGATCGGCGCCAAAGGTAGCAACGTTCGGCTGCAGTTCCTCGTCGAAGCGGTCGCGCTCAGCCTCATTGGCGGCACCATCGGCATCGCCCTTGGCTTTGGCATCGCGCAAGGCATGTCGCAGTGGATGTCGTGGCCAACCAAAGTGCCGATCAACGCGGTCCTCATGTCGTTTGGATTCGCGGCGGCCACGGGCGTGTTCTTTGGTTTCTATCCAGCACAGAAGGCGGCGCGCCTCGATCCGATCGATGCGCTCCGGTTCGAATGAGCGAATCCAAGACTGTCATCTCAGTGAAAGACCTCGTCAAGACGTATGTCGTTGGCGAGGTCGAAGTGCGAGCCCTCCGAGGCGTCTCCCTCGACATCAAGGAGAGCGAATTCGTCGCCGTCAGCGGCACATCAGGGTCGGGCAAGTCGACGCTCATGCACATTCTGGGGTGCCTCGACCGCCCGACCTCCGGCCAGTACATCCTCGCCGGCCAAGATGTGTCGCGCATGTCGAAAGACCAGCTCGCCGAAGTACGTAACGCCAAGATCGGCTTCGTGTTTCAGGGGTTCAATCTCCTCTCCCGCACCTCGGCGATCGATAACGTCGAGCTCCCGCTCCTCTACGGGGGCGCGACGCTGAAAGCCTCCGTGCGCCGGGATCGGGCGATGGCGGCGCTCAGCGCCGTCGGCCTTGGCGAGCGCTTCGACCACCATCCCAACCAGCTCTCCGGCGGTCAGCAGCAGCGCGTCGCCATCGCGCGCGCGCTCATCAACGAACCGTCGATTCTGCTGGCCGACGAACCGACCGGTAACCTTGATACGAAGACTAGTATCGAGGTCATGGGGATCTTCCAGCGGCTGAATCGCGATCAGGGCATCACCGTCATCGTGATCACGCACGAAATGGACATCGCCGAGCACGGTACCCGCATTATGGTATTTCGCGACGGGCAGGTTCTCTCCGATCATCCTGTAACCAATCGCCGTATTGCAGAAGACGAGTTGCGGGCGCTCCCTCAGCAAGCGCCTGTCTGATCATTAGTCCCTGTCCCTTTCTATGCGTTATCCATTCGTTCCCGTCCACCGTCTTGCCATCGTCGCCATTGCCCTGAGCACCGCCGCCGGCGGCTGCTCAGGCACGCAAGCCGAAGCGCCGTCGCAAGCTCGCCCAGCCGCATCCGCCAACTCCTCGCCCGCTGTTCCCGTTACCGTCGCCAAAGCCGTTCGCAAATCAATGCCGGTCACGCTCAACGTGATTGGCACGGTGGTTCCCGCGAAGAGTATCGGCGTCTACGCGCAGGTGACCGGCCAGATCACCACGGTCTCCTTCGCCGAGGGAGACAACGTCCAGAGCGGCGCCGTCTTGTTTGAAATCGATCGCCGGCCGCTCGAAGCCGCGCTCAAGCAAGCGGAAGCCGCCCTGCAGCGGGACAACGCGCAAGCCGAGAATGCCCGCGCCGTGGCCAAACGCACCTCCGACCTTGCCGCCCGTGGCATCACGACGGCCGAGCAGCTCCAGGCGGCGCAAACAGCTGCCGCCGCGCTCGACGCGACGATTGAAGCCGACCGCGCCACGATTGAAAACGCCAAGGTGCAGTTGCAATACGCCACGATCAAGGCGCCGCTCACTGGCAGAACCGGCGCGCTCATCGTGCATCCGGGCAGCCTGGTGCGCGCCAACGACACGGCGGCGCTCGTCCTCATCAACCAGATCTCGCCCATCAACGTCGAGTTCTCCGTTCCCGAAGCGCAACTTCCCGAACTGCGACGGTATCGCTCACAGGAATCGATTCCGATCGACGTTGCCACGCCAGACGCGCCCACTCAACGGGTGCGCGGCCGGATCACGTTCCTCGACAACACCGTCGATCAGACGACCGGCATGATCAAGGTCAAGGGCTCGTTCACCAACGACGACCGCCGGCTCTGGCCGGGGCAGTACGTGAATGTCACGATCACGCTCTCGACCGACAAAGATGTGACGGTCGTGCCGACGCTGGCCGTGCAGAGCGATCAGCAGGGGTCATACGCCTTCGTCATCACGGCCAACAACACCGCCGAGATGCGAAAGGTCGTCGTCAAACGCGTCAGCGGCGACGAGACCATCGTCGCGAGCGGCGTGTCACCAGACGAAACCGTCGTCACCGACGGACACCTTCGCCTCGTGGCAGGCAGCCGCGTCAGCATCAAGAGCGCATCGGAGGCGGCGCAATGAACCCTTCAGCCCTTTTCATCAAGCGGCCGGTCACCACGCTGCTGCTGATGGCCGGGCTCCTGGTCTTCGGCGCGGTGGCCTACCAGCAACTGCCGGTCAGCGACCTGCCGGCGATCGACTACCCGACCATCCAGGTGAGCGCGTCGCTGCCTGGCGCAAGTCCTGAAACCTTGGCGACCTCGGTCGCGCTGCCGCTTGAAAAGCAGTTCTCGACCATCGCCGGACTCCAGTCGATCAACTCCACAAGCGCCCTCGGCTCGACGACCATCACCTTGATGTTCGATCTGAGCCGGAACATCGACGCGGCCGCGCAAGATGTCCAATCGATGATCGCCAAAGCGGCGCGTCAGTTGCCGCCGCAGTTGCCAACGCCCCCCTCCTACCAGAAGGTGAACCCAAGCGACCAGCCGGTGCTCTTCCTCGTCCTGCGCTCCGACACGCTCCCCTTCTCCGCGCTCACCGAATACGCCGAAACCACGATGGCGCAGCGCATCTCGATGGTGAGCGGCGTGGCGCAAGTGCAGCTAAACGGCGCCGCGCGCTACGCCGTGCGTGTCGATCTCGACCCCCGGCAACTGGCGTCGTACGGCATCGGCATGGACGATGTCGCCTCAGCCGTGTCAGACGCCAATGCGAATCTGCCGACAGGCACGGTCTACGGCGATCGGACGTTCACCGTGCTGGCGAACGGAAAGCTGCTCAAGGCGGAGACGTACGGGCCGACGATTGTGGCCTATCGCAACGGCAACCCGGTGCGCCTGAACGAAATCGCCCACGTGTATGACGGCGTCGAAAACGACAAGACGGGCGCGTGGTACAACGGCACCCGCTCGATCTTCCTCTCCATCCAGAAACAACCTGGCACCAACGTCGTTCAGGTCGTGGATGCCGTGCGCGCGCTGCTGCCGACCTTCCGCGAACAACTGCCCGCCTCCGTCACGCTCGATGTGCGGAGCGATCGGGCCGGCCCCATTCGCGAATCGGTCCGTGACGTCAAGCTGACGCTGATCCTGACGGTCGTCCTCGTCATCCTCGTCATCTTCCTGTTCTTGCGTAATATCTCGGCCACGCTCATCCCGAGCCTGGCGCTCCCCGGCTCGATCGTCGCCACGTTCATGGTGATGTACGTGCTCGGCTACAGCCTCGACAACCTATCGTTGATGGCGCTCACGCTCTCTGTCGGGTTCGTCGTCGACGATGCGATCGTGATGCTTGAGAACATCGTTCGTCACATGGAGATGGGCAAATCGCCCATGGAGGCGGCGTTCGAAGGATCGAACGAAATTTCATTCACGATCATCTCCATGACGCTCTCGCTGGTCGCCGTCTTCATCCCGGTGCTCTTCATGGGCGGCATCGTCGGGCGTTTGCTCCACGAATTTTCAGTCACCATCAGCGTCGCCATTCTCGTGTCCGGGTT
>JAISPN010000276.1 GCA_031274845.1 Acidobacteriaceae bacterium | reverse complement strand
AAGGAACCCGTGTCGGTGAGGATGGCTACGTACACGTGCACGGCGATGTCATAGGAGATCGGCACGCCGAGCCGCTCGATCAGGCTGAACACCATCTCGCTGCACGCGGCCGCCGACGGATCGAACCAGTTGATCGCGCCGTAGGCGAGATTGCCGGGATGATGGTCGATGTTGATGACGAAGAAGCGGTCGAGGCCGTTGACGCCGGTGCGCGACAGATCGCCGCACTCCATGATGATGGCCGCGTCGAACGGCTCATCGATTGAGTCGGCGATGCGGATCTCGTTGACGCCCGGAAACGTCATGATCGACGGCGGCGCCGGGTCTTTGTTGACGATGACGACGTCTTTGCCGAGAGCGCGCAGCGCAGAGGCCATCGCCATCTGCGACCCGATCGAATCGCCATCCGGCCGCGCGTGCGAACTCAGAAGAAAACGCTGCCGGCTGCGAATGGCGTCCGCGATCTGGTCGAGCGCTCGGTCGTTAGGCATCAGGTGTCGTCCGATTCATCCTCGCGCGGCGCTCCATGGAGCTCCTGCAGCAGTTGCTCGATGCGGCTCTGTCCGGCCACCGCTTCGTCGTACTGAAATCGTATTTCCGGTGTGCGCTTCAGGCGCAGCCGCTGACCGATGTGCCGTCGCAGGAACGGCGTCGCGCGATCGAGCGCCTTCGCGGTGGTCGCGCGTGTCTTGTCGTCGCCGAGCGCCGTGTACATGACGCGCGCGAGTTGTAAATCCGGGCTCACCTGCACGCGCGTGAGCGTGACGAAGCCGATGCCCGGGTCGTGGACTTCGCGCGCGAGTAGCAGTGCCAGCTCGCTGCGAATCTGGTCGGCGACCCGATCGGGACGTGAACCCTGGGACATGTGATCGCTCGCGCGTCTAGGCCGTGACCGCGACGCGCTCCATCGTGAAGACTTCGATGAGATCGCCGACCTTGAGATCGTTGTAGCGGTCGAAGCCGATGCCGCACTCGAAGCCGGACCGCACTTCGCTGACGTCGTCTTTGAAGCGGCGCAGCGAGCCGATCTTGCCGGCGTGCAGAATCACGTTGTCGCGGAGCAGCCGGGCCTGCGTATCGCCCGACCGCGTGATGCGTCCGTCCGTCACCATGCAGCCGGCAATCGTGCCGAACTTCGGCACCTTGAAGATGTCGCGCACTTCGGCGACGCCGACGCGCACTTCCTTGAAGGTCGGTTCGAGCAGGCCGACCATCGCCTTCTTGATCTCGTCGGTGACGTTGTAGATGACCGAGTGCTGACGCACGTCGACACCTTCGCGGTTGGCGATCTCTTCGGCGTTGCGGTCCGGCCGCACGTTGAACGCGACGATGATGGCTTTCGACGCGGACGCGAGCAGCACGTCTGACTCGTTCACGGCGCCCACGCCCGAGTGGATGATCCGGATCTTCACCTTCTCGTCCGACAGCTTGGTCAGCGTGTCGGCAAGCACTTCGGACGAGCCCTGCACGTCGGTCTTGATGATGACGGGGAGTTCCTTCATGCCGCCATCGGCGATCTGCGCCTGAAGCGCTTCGAGCGTGAGGCGGCCCCCCTTCGCGCCGAGCGCGCGGTTCTTCGCCTGCTCCTCGCGGAACGCGGCAATCTGCCGCGCGCGCGCGGCTTCGGCGACCTGAAACACGTCGCCGGGTTGCGGGAGACCCGTGAGACCAAGCACTTCGACCGGCGTCGACGGGCCGGCCACTTTCGTCGGACGTCCACGATCGTCGATGAGCGCGCGGACGCGGCCCACGATCGGACCGGCGATGAACGTATCGCCGACACGCAGCGTGCCGTCCTGCACCAGCACCGTGGCGACCGGACCGCGCCCCTTGTCGAGTTTCGATTCGAGGACCGTGCCGGTGGCGCTCCGTTTCGGGTTCGCCTTCAACTCGCCGATGTCGCTGACGAGCAGCACCATTTCGAGCAGCAGATCGATGTTCTGTTTCTTTTTCGCCGAGACTTCAACCGTGACCGTCGTGCCGCCCCATTCTTCCGGCATGAGGTTCAGATCGGTGAGCTCGCGCTTGACGCGCTCCGTGTTGGCGTTCGGCTTGTCGATCTTGTTGATGGCAACCACGATCGGCACGTTGGCCGCGCGCGCATGGTCGATCGCTTCGCGCGTTTGCGGCATCACGCCGTCGTCGGCCGCGACGACGAGGATGACGATGTCGGTGACTTTCGCGCCTCGTGCGCGCATCAACGTGAACGCTTCGTGACCCGGCGTGTCGAGGAACACGATGTCGCGGTTGTTGATCGTGACGTGATACGCGCCGATGTGCTGCGTGATCCCGCCCGCTTCGCGGTCAGCGACGCGCGCTGAACGGATCGCGTCGAGCAGGCTGGTCTTGCCATGGTCGACGTGACCCATGACCGTGACGACCGGCGCCCGCGTGATGATATCGGCCGCGTTGGCTTCTTCGCGATCGGTTTCGATCAGCTCTTCTTCGAAGCTGCGCATCTGCACGTCGGCGCCAAACTCGCGCGCGAGCATCGTGGCGGTTTCGGTGTCGAGCGTCGAGTTGATGGTCATCATCAGCCGCTTCATCAGCAGCTTGCCGAGGACGTCCTTCACGCGCACATCCAGCTTGTCGGCCAGATCCTTGACCGTCATCCCTTCGGCGAGCGTGATCGTGCGGGTGACTGGCGGCGGCGCGCTCTGTGACACGGGCGAAGACGACGGACGCATGTCGCGCCGTGGTCCTCCGGACGACGCTGGGCGGTGGCCCGACATCGGCGGACGCATTTGCGGACGCGGCGGTCCCGATGGGCGCTGCGGGTACTGACCCGGCCGCGCCGGCGCGCCCGGTTGCTGCGTGCGAACCGGCTGTGACGGAAGCGGACGCGGTCCGCCCGGTGTTGGCCGAGACATCGAACCGGGATATCCCGGGCGTGGACCTGATGGCGGCACGGGACGTCCACCCGCGGGAGGCACGCCAGTGCGTGCGCCGGCTGGCGCGCCCGCTTGCGGCTGACCCGGACGAGCAGATGTCGCGGGACGCGCCTGCGACGGTGCCGCCGGGCGTGGACGTGTGACCACGCGCGGCGCGGTGACCGTCGGCAGCGGCGGCGTCGGTGTCGTCGGGCGATGTTCTTCGATGCGAAGCCGGAGCGTCGGCGGAATGATCCGTCCCGGCGTCGGCGGCTTGGGCGCTTCGACGGCAGGGGCCACGGGCGCCGCAGCGAGAGATTCAGGCTCGGCGGCTGGAGGCGCGGGGATGTCAGCGACGGCCGCGGCCGGTGCTTCCGCTTCGGCTGGTTCCTGTTCCTGATGAGGAGCCACGTGCGCGACCGGCGCGGGTTCCACGTCGACGGCCGGTTCGACAACTACCGGCGGTGGAGGAGGCGGTGCTTCGACCGCTGGCGGCTCGACGGTCAGCGTTTCAACGGCAGCCACGTCCGGTGTGGCGTCGTGTTCGAGGATCTCGTCTTCGGCCGCTGGATGATCGGTGGCGTGCGTGGCCACAAGCTTGGCCGTCTTTACCAGTCGCGGCGGTGGCAGCGCGGGCACCACAGGCTTCGCCGGTTCGGGCCCCTTCTTGCTGAGCACCGGCTTCTTGCCTTTGTTGACGACCGGGCCTTCGGCGAAGATGTCGCCCGTCGGCAGCTTGATGTTGCGCTGCCTGGCCAGGCGATCGACGAACTGCCGCGCCACAACCTCTTCGATCGTGCTCGACGCGCTCTTGACCTCGATGCCGTGATCGCGTTTGAGCAACGCGGTCACCTCTTGACTCGTGGTACCCAGAAGCTCCGCGACTCTGTAAATCCGGACTGTTGACAACGGCTTACCTCAAGTGAAATTACTCGGCGGACGTGTCGTCCGCAGGGGTCTCGGGCGTTTCGTCAGCGGCGGGCTGAGACTCGGGCTCAGACGTCTGCGCCGGTTCGGCGTCGCCTGGTTCCGCGCTCACGTGTGCGCTCTCGCTGTCGCTCGTGGTTTCGAGCCCCTCGAACTGCGCCTCGACCTCGCGGCGCTTTTCTTCTTCGCTCTTGATGTCGATGCGCCAGCCGGTGAGCTTCGCCGCAAGACGCACGTTCTGGCCCTTCTTGCCGATAGCCAGCGACAACTGCTTGTCCTCGACGATGACCTCCATGACGCGGTCTTTGTCGTCGACGATCGAGACCCGCTGCACCTTCGCCGGGCTCAGCGCATTGGTGACAAACGCAATCGGATCTTCCGACCACTCGACGATGTCGATTTTCTCGCCGCGCAGTTCGCGGATGATCGATTGGACGCGCGTCCCCTTCATGCCGACGCACGCGCCCACCGGGTCCACATCGCGCTCGCGGGAGTAGACCGCCACCTTGGCGCGGTCGCCCGCCTCGCGCACGGCGCCGCGCACCATCACGGTGCCGTCGTAGATTTCCGGCACTTCCTGTTCGAAGAGCTTGATGAGCAGCGCCGGATCGGTCCGCGAGAGCACGATCTGCGGACCCTTGGCGCTGCGGTTCACGCCCTTGATGACGACGCGAATGCGATCCTGCGGCGCGTAGCTTTCGGCGCGCGACTGTTCCTTGCGCGGCAGCACCGCTTCGATGCGGCCGATTTCAATGATGATGTCGCCGTTTTCGAAGCGCTTGACGATGCCGTTGACGACCTCGCCGATCCGCTGGTTGTACTCGGCGAAGATGTTCTCGCGTTCGGCTTCGCGGACTTTCTGGAAGATGACCTGCTTGGCCGTTTGCGCCGCGATCCGTCCCAAGTCTTCAGGCGCGCGCGGGAACTCGACTTCCATGTCGACTTCGGCTTCGTCGCCGTAGAGTTCGCGCGCCTCGTCGAGCGACATCTCAAGGCCGGGCGTCGTCACCTGCTCGACGATGCGTTTGACCGCGACCAGTTCGAGCTGTCCGGATTCGAGGTTGACGCGGGCGCGCATGTTCTCGTTCTTGTATCGCTTGCGGGCCGCGGCTTCGACCGCGTCCTGCAGCGCGCTGACGATGATCTCCTGCTCGACGCCTTTTTCTTTGGCTACGGCCTCGATGAACTGCTGAAGCGCATTCGACATGGTTAAAATTCCACTTCCAGATTCGCCCGTGTGATGACCGCCAGCGGCACTTCGCGCCGCCGGCCGTCGTCGGTCTCGATGGTGACCGCGCCGCTCTCGACGCCTGCCAGCCGTCCTTTGAAATACCCCTGTCCGTCCACCGGTTCGCGCATCACGAGCTTGGCGCGGCGGCCGGTAAACCGGACGTAGTCTGCCGCCTGCCTCAGCGGACGATCGAGGCCCGGCGACGAAACTTCGAGGGTGTATGCGTTCGGCACGACATCTTCCACGTCGAGCACGGCGCTCAAATCGCGGCTGACGTTCGCGCAGTCTTCAACACTGACACTGTCTTCCGGCGCGGCACCCGCTCCCGGCCGGTCGAGTTGCACCCGCAGAACCATACCCGGCGCCTCCCGACGATATTGCACGTCGAAGATGTCGAGTGCGTAACTCTGCGCGACACGTTCGGCAATCTGCCTCACCTGCTGCGCGACGTCACCATGGCGTGTCATCCGGAAAACAAGGCCCCTAGAAACTAAAAAAGTGGGCATGAGCCCACTTCGGTCCTACACCCAAGTGTCCGAACGAAAGAGTATAGCACGTGGTTTCAGCGGTCTTGGGAAACAGGACGGACGAGCAGGTCGTAGTCGCGCGCGCCGATGACTTCGACGTCGACGAGATCGCCGGCCGTGTATGCCGACGGGTCGCACTCGGTCAGGTAGACCGCGGCGTCGATCTCCGGGGCTTGCGTGGCGAGGCGGCCGCGGAGGACGAGGTCGTGGTCGCTCGACGGGCCATCCACCATGATGCGCAGGCGTTCGCCGACGCGCGCCTTCTGGCGGGCTTTTACCAGCCGTTTCTGCAGCGACATCACGCGCGTGCGGCGGGCGTTCTTCACTGACGCCGGCACATCGTCGGCAAGGTGATGCGCGGCGGTGCCCTGTTCGTGCGAGTAGGTGAAGACGCCGACATGGTCGAACGGATGGGCGGCAATAAAATCACACAACCTATCGACATCCGCGTCGGTTTCGCCGGGGAAGCCGACGATGACCGCGGTGCGTAGCGACACGCCCGGCACGCGTTCGCGGATGCGATGGAGCAGCGCGTCGTACGTGCGGCGGGTGCCGGGGCGTTTCATCCGCTTTAGCACGGGATCTGACGCATGCTGCAGCGGCAGGTCGATGTACTTGCACACCTTGTCGCACTCCGCCATCGCCGCGAGCGTGTCTTCGTCAATCGTCGTGGGATACAGATAGAGCAGACGGATCCATTCGAGTCCGGGGACGTCGTTGAGCGCGCGCAGCAAGCGGCCGAGCGCGCCGCGCTCCTTGCGGTCGACGCCGTAGAACGTCGTGTCTTGCGAGATGAGCAGCAGTTCTTTGACGCCTTGCGCCGCGAGCCGCCGCGCTTCCTCAATAATCGATTCAGCGGAGCGGCTGCGATAGGCTCCGCGCAGCGTGGGGATGATGCAGAAG
>JAISPN010000160.1 GCA_031274845.1 Acidobacteriaceae bacterium | reverse complement strand
GGCGAATCTTGCTCGTCGCATGACGCTCGATCGACAGCCGCGCGTCCTCCGGCTCCATCCCTTCGCCGTCGTCTTCGACGCGAATCAGCTTCTTCCCGCCAAGCTCGGTGTGGATGCTGATGCGATGCGCGCCAGCGTCAATCGAGTTTTCGACGAGTTCCTTGATGACCGACGCGGGACGTTCGACCACCTCGCCCGCGGCAATCTGGTTGGCGAGATCGACTGGAAGGCAGGTGATCTTTCCCACGGTGTTAAATCCAGCGCTTGCGTCTGAAGATCCACAGCATGCTGAGGACGACCACCACCATCAGCACGGACAGATCCAGAAACTGCGTGTCTTCGGAGCCGGGCATCCGCGGCAGCGGGATGTTCATCCCCCACAGCCCTGACAGCAATGTCAGCGGCATGAAGATCGTCGTCATGACGGTCAGCACCTTCATCACCTCGTTGAGCCGGTTGCTCACATTGGTAAGGTGCGCTTCGAGAATGCCGGTGAGGCGATCGTGAAAGAGCGCCGCATCGTCGACCAGACGAACGATGTGGTCGTAGACGTCGCGGAAGCGGAACGCCAACTCGGTGGAGATGTCGACGAAATCGCGCCGCGCCAGCCGGGTGATGACATCGCGCTGCGGCGTGAGAATCCGCTTGAGATTTGAGACTTCGCGCTTCACGGACAGCATCTGCCGAATCAGATCCGGCGACGGGTCTTCGAACACCGCCTTCTCAAGCTCGTCAATGCGATCTTCCAGCTTGTCCACCTCGGGGCGATAGTGGTCCACCATCGTGTCGACGAGGCGGTGAAACAGCGAGACCGGCCCTTCGGCCATGATCTTGTGATTCCGGTCGATGTGCGCTTGCAGGCCAAGGATCGATGACGAATGGCCGTCGTGAACCGTCACGAGATACGTGCCGCCGATGAAGAAGTCGACGTCGTGCGTTGAAAATCCCGACGCCGATGTGCCGAAATCAATCCCGTGAAGGACGGCGTAGAGATAGCCGTCGTAGGCTTCGAGCTTCGGATATTCCAGCGCCGCTCTGGCGTCTTCCACTGATAAGGGATGGAAGCCGAACGTCTCGCTAAGGATGAGGAGTTCAGGAATGGAGGGCGCGGCCAGATCGACCCAGAGATACGCGCCCGCGGCCGGGTTCAGCCAGAGCCGATCGATGCTCGTGACCTTTTCCGTCTGGCCGTTGCGGTGAACGAAGATGGTAACCATGCAGGCTTCAGGCTCCGGGCTCGCATGAAACCTGGAGCCCGAAGCCTGACACGTGTGTTTAGTCTCCCACCTTCACGGCCAGCGCCGCCTGCGCGGCAGCAAGACGCGCGACCGGAATCCGGTACGGCGACGCGCTGACGTAGTCCATCCCGGCTTTCTCGAAGAAGTGAATCGACGCCGGATCGCCGCCATGCTCGCCGCAGACGCCAACCTTCAGATCCGGACGCGCCTTGCGGCCGAGTCTGATGCCAGTCGTGACCATCGCGCCAACCCCGTCGACGTCGATCGACTGGAACGGGTCCTTGTCCAGAATCTTCTTCTCCTGGTAGATGCGGAGGAACTTCCCGACGTCGTCACGCGAGTAGCCAAAGGTGAGCTGCGTCAGGTCGTTGGTGCCGAACGAGAAGAACTGCGCGACCTCGGCGATCTGATCCGCCGTGACCGCGCCGCGCGGCACCTCGATCATCGTTCCCACGAGGTACTTGATGGTGACGCCGCGCGCCTTCATCGTCTCGGCGGCGACGCGATCGACGACCGCTTTCTGATCGCGCAGCTCCTTCACATGTCCGACGAGCGGAATCATGATCTCGGGAGCGATCTTCAGCCCTTCCTTGCGGAGCTGACACGCGGCCTCGATGATGGCCCGCGTCTGCATCTCGGTGATCTCCGGATAGGTGATGCCGAGACGCACGCCGCGATGACCGAGCATCGGGTTGAACTCGTGGAGCTGCTCGACGCGGTGCAGCAGCGTCCGCTTCTCTTCGAGCTGCTTCGTGTTCTTCCCAGACGCTTCGAGCTTCGCGATGTCGACCATCAGCTCCTCGCGCTTCGGCAAGAACTCGTGCAGCGGCGGATCGATGGTGCGAATCGTGACCGGCGTCCCCTTCATCGCCTTGAAGACGCCGTAGAAGTCCTGACGCTGCAGCGGCAGCAATTCGTCGAGCGCCTTGCGGCGATCGGCTTCGGTCGTCGCGAGGATCATCCGCTGCACGATCGGAATCCGCCCTTCGCCGAAGAACATGTGCTCAGTGCGGCACAAGCCGATGCCTCTCGCGCCGAACGCGTAGGCGATCTCCGCCTGATCGGGAAGATCCGCGTTTGCGCGAACGCCCATCCGGCGGTATTTATCGGCCCACGACAGGAGCTTCTCGAACCGCTGATAGATCGGCGACTGCGCCGGTTTAAGCGATCCGTCGAGCACCTGCAGGATCTCGCTCGGCTTCGACGGCACCTGCGCGATCTTCACCTCGCCCGAGAGTCCGTCGAAGGAGACGAAATCGCCTTCCTTCACCGTCTGACCGTTGACGCGGAAGACCTTGGCTGATTCGTCGATCTCAAGCTGCCCCGCGCCGACGATCGAGGGCTTCCCCATCTGGCGTCCGACGACCGCCGCATGCGAGGTCATGCCGCCGGTCGCGGTGAGCACGCCCTGCGAGACGAACATCCCGTGGATGTCGTCAGGAATGGTTTCGCGCCGCACCAGAATGACTGGCTTCCCCTGCTGCGACCACTCGACCGCCTGCTCCGAGGTGAACACGACGTGGCCAGACGCCGCGCCTGGTGAGGCTGGCAGCCCCTTGGTCGCGACCGGAATCTTCTTCCACTCGGCGGTGTCGAACCCGGGCGACAGCAGTTGGCTGAGCGATTCCGGGTCGACCAGCAGGATGGCTTCCTTCGGCGTGATGAGACGTTCGGCGACGAGATCGGTCGCAATCACGACCGCCGCATGGCCGGTGCGCTTGCCGCTGCGCGTTTGCAGCATGTACAGCCGCTCGTCCTGAATCGTGAACTCGAAATCCTGGACGTCCTTGTAGTGCTTTTCAAGGCGCGTCGTGATCGTGCGCAACTGCTTGTACGCCGCCGGCATCACCTGTTCGAGCTCGGTGATGTGCTGCGGCGTCCTGATGCCGGCAACGACATCCTCGCCTTGCGCGTTGATCAGGAATTCGCCGTAGAACTCTTTCGTCCCCGTCGCCGGATTCCGCGTGAAGCCGACGCCGGTGCCCGAACGGTTGCCGGTGTTGCCAAACACCATCATCTGCACGTTGACGGCGGTGCCGATGTGATCGGGGATGTCGTAAATGCGCCGGTACTCGATCGCGCGCGGGTTCATCCACGAACGAAACACCGCATCGCGCGCCATCTTCAACTGCTCGGCTGGATCCTGCGGGAACGGTTTCCCCTTGCGGCTCTGCACCACCTTCTTGAAGCGGGCGATCACATCGCGCCAGGCGGATTCATCAAGGTCGGTATCCACCTTGAGGCCACGCGCCTTCTTCACCGCGTTCAGCTCGTGCTCGAAGGCATCCTTCGGGATTTCAAGGACGACGTTGCCAAACATCTGGATGAAGCGGCGGTAGCTGTCGCAGGCGAATCGGCCGTTGCCGGTCCGCGTCTTCAACCCTTCGACCGACACGTCGTTCAGGCCAAGGTTCAAAATCGTGTCCATCATGCCCGGCATCGAGAACTTGGCGCCGGAGCGAACGGAGACGAGCAGCGGATTATCGGCCGACCCGAGCGTCGCGCCTGCCGCTTTTTCAAGCTTCTGCAGGTTGACGGCAATCGCGCGGTCGATGTCGGCGGGAATCTTCCCTTTTTCCTTGTAGTAGATCGTGCAGACGTCGGTGGAGATCGTGAAACCGGGCGGCACAGGCAGGCCGGCGTTGGTCATCTCGGCGAGGCCGGACCCCTTGCCGCCGAGCGTGTCCTTCATGGTGCGGTTCCCGTCTGCTTTTCCGTTCCCGAAAAAATAGACGTACCGCTTGGGGGCTTTTGTTGTTGAGGCTTTCGTTGTGGTGGCTTTCGTTTTGACGCTAGCTCGCTTCGCCATCGAATCTGACTCCGTCGAATCGCCGTACCGCTTGGCTACCGATCTGAACGAGAACGATCAAAAAAACTTGTTAAGTGTATCGTGATTACCGGCGTCTCATGTGGCCGATTCTTCGGCCACGACCTCCGAAATATCACCAATGTGCGTCAAGACGACCGTCCGAAGCCGCGTGAGGAGCGCAAGACGCGCGCGCCGCAGCATTGGATCATCCGCCATCACGAGTACGTCGGTGAAAAACCGATCGACCGCCGGGTAGAGCGCCGCCAACTCCCCCATCGCCTCGTCGGCGCGGCCACGCCCAAGCGCCGCCTCGATGAGCGGCCACTTCGTGCCGAACTCGTCGAGAAGCGTCAACTCGGCTGGTTCCGTGAGCACGCCCCGGATTGCGGACAGGTCGTCGCCCTCATCGTTCACCGTCTTCGTGATGTTCTTGACGCGCTTAAAAAGCGCGGCCAGCGCGCGGAACGATGCTGATGTCCGCATCGCCGATACCGCCCGAATCCGCTGCAGCGCCAGCGGCAGATGCCGCCGCGCCGCATCGAGCGTCGCCACGACACGGATTTCGTCCGCGCGCGCGCCGCGCCGCTCGAACAGATACTCCGCGCGCTCCCAGATGAACGCGCGCACCGCCCCGATGGGCACGTCCGCGTGCTGCGCCACCGCCATATCGACGAGCGCGTCGAGATCGACACGCTCCGCATGACGGACGCCAAACACCGGCAGGTCGGCCAGAATCTTCACTACGCCTTGCGCCGCGCGCCGCAGCCCATACGGGTCGCGCGACCCGGTCGGCTTCTCGCCCGCCGCGAACAGGCCGGTAATCGTGTCGAGTTTGTCGGCCAGCGACACCGCCGCCCACGTGAGACAGGCCGAGCCCAGCTGCGTCAGCGGCGGACCGGCATCGGCTTCCACCGCGATCGGCAGGTAGTGGAAGTACATCGCTTTCCACACCTGTTCCGGCATCCCTTCCTCGCGCGCGTAGATGCCGCCCATCGTGCCCTGAAGCTCCGTGAACTCCCGCACCATGTCCGTCGTCAGATCGGCCTTGGCCAGACGCGCCGCCAACCCGGCATCGGCGGCCGCCTGATCGTCCGCGCCCAGCGCGCGCGCAATCTGACGCGCCAGCGTCTCGATCCGCGCCGCCTTTTCCTTATAGCTCCCGAGACGCTTGTGAAAGAGCAGCGTCCCGAGCCGATCGAGCCGCGATTCAAGCGTGACCGTGCGGTCCGCTTCCCAGAAAAACCGCGCGTCGCGCAGCCGCGCCGTGACGACGCGCTCCGCGTTTCTGGCAATCACGCGCTCGTCTTTCGGGTCGATGTTCGTCACGGCGAGAAACGCGTTCTTCAGCCGTCCCTCGTCGCCTTCAATCGGGAAGTAGTGCTGATGGTGCACGAGTGTCGTCGTCAACACTTCCTGCGGCAGCTCGAGAAACTCCGGCCCGAACGTCCCGGCCACGACCGCGGGATACTCCACGAGATCGGGGACTTCGTGCAGCAGCGTGGACGCCGTCCGCGCCGCGCGGCTCACGCGCCCCTGCAGACGCTGCGCCTTCGCGTCGAGCTCGCGGGCAATCTTGTTGTGACGCTCCTCGCGTTCGAGGATGACGAAGTTTTCGAGCAGCTTCGACTTGTACTCGTCAAACGAGCGCACCTTCACGGCCCTGCCCGCGCGTCCGCTCGTGGTGAGGAAGCGGTGACCGTAGGTCACCGCGCCAGACATCACGTCTTGCACGGAGCTGCTCTGTGCCGCATCGGTACGCGAGATCGTGAACGGCACGACGCGGCCGCCATAGGTGTAGAGAAGCCAGCGGATCGGCCGGCCAAAGAGCAGTTCGCCGCGCCCATCCTCAAGCTTCGCGTCCCAGTGCATCAACTTGGGGAACGTCAGGCCGCGCAGCGTATCGCGCAGCACATCGGGCAGGACGTCCACGGCCGCGCGTCCGCGCTGACGCCGCGTAAACGCCAGATAGCTCCCCTTCGGCGTCTCGACGCGTTCGAGGCTCTGAACATTCGTGCCGTTCTTCGTGGCAAAGCCTTCCGCGGCTGGCGTCGGCGTGCCATCGGGCTTGAACGCCGCCAGAACCGGCGGACCGGTGACGAGCTCTTCGAGATCCGTTTGACGCTCGGAGACGCGCCCGACGCGCGCCGCCAGACGCCGCGGCGTGCTGAAGGTTTCGGCCGGTGATTCCGGCGTCAGGCGATGCGCGCGCAGTCCAGCAATGAGCACGTCGCCAATCTGTGAGGTGAGCGACGGCAGCCAGGATGCTGGCAGTTCCTCGCAGCCGATTTCGAGCAGCAGTTCGCGGTCCATCAGGGTTTCAGGCTTCAATGGCGGTCGCGGGTTGATTCCCTGCGACATACGCCTTGGCAATGCCGACCGCGAGCTGACGCACGCGCAGGATATACGCCGTGCGCTCGGTGACGCCGATGCTGTTGCTCGAGTCGAGGATGTTGAAAAGGTGCGAGCACTTCAGGCAGTGCTCGAGCGCTGGCCAGATAAGGCCGCTCGCCAGCAGCGTCTCCGAAAACGCATAGTACCGGTCGAACATCTCGCGATGAAATGCGCCGAACGCCCCCGGTGGCATCTCAACCTGACCGAACACGTACTTCGACTGCTCGATCTCCTCGCGCAGGCGCACGGTCCCGTATTTCACATCGGCGCCCCACTCAAGGTCGTACACGCTGTCGACCCGCTGCAGCGCCATCGCGATCCGTTCGAGACCGTAGGTGAGCTCGGCGGAAATCGGCGCGAGCTCGATGCCGCCCGCCTGCTGGAAGTAGGTGAACTGCGAAATCTCCAGCCCGTCGAACAGCACCTGCCAGCCGATCCCCCACGCGCCAAGCGTCGGCGACTCCCAGTCGTCTTCCACAAACCTTATATCGTGTTTTTTCGGGTCAAGCCCTATGGCTTTTAAGCTTTCAAGGTAAATT
>JAISPN010000103.1 GCA_031274845.1 Acidobacteriaceae bacterium | reverse complement strand
TATCTCATACACAGACGAAGCAGGATTCAGTCACAGAACAACATGCGCATGAGAACTTCTACATGCCCGGATCAACGAATAGCTTCTCAGGCAACGCGCCGATAACGCCTGCGCGTTGTGCCCGTTCGAAGAGCATTTCGATCGCGCCGCGTCCGTCGGCGCCGAGATCGATTGAGTAGTCGTTGACGTAGAGCGCGATGTGCTGGCGCATCACCGCTTCGTCCATCTCCTGCGCGTGGGCGCGCACGAACGCGGCGCTCGCCTCCGGATGCGCGAACGCATACTCGACGCTCTGACGCACCAGCGCGTTGACGGTACGCTGCACCTCGTCCGGCAGATCGCGACGAATCGCAATCGCGCCAAGCGGAATGGGCGCGCCGGTCGTCTGCTCCCATAGCTCGCCGAGATCGACAATCTTCCGGAGCCCTTTCAGGCCGTAGGTGAACCGGTTCTCGTGAATGATGACGCCCGCATCGAATCGTCCGTCGATGAGCGCTCCTTCAATCGCTGAAAAGACCAGCTCGGTCTTTCGCGTCGCCTTCGGAAACGCGAGGCCAAGCAACAGATTCGCGGTCGTGTACCGGCCGGGAATGGCAAGGCTCAACCCGCCCGCTTCAACGTCCTCGCGTGAAATCGGACGCTGTGAAATGAGCAGCGGCCCGCAGTTGCGGCCGAGCGCGCTTCCGGCATCGAGCAGCGCATAGCGTTCCGCGCAATACGCGTAGGCGTGATAGCTCAACTTCGTGACGGCCACATCGCCAGCAAAGGCGGCATGGTTCAACGCTTCGACATCCGCCATGCGCACATCGAACGAGAGGCCGCGCAGATCGATGCGCTTGTGGACGATCGCATCGAACATGAAGCAATCGTTCGGACAGGGAGAAAATCCAAGCGTCAGTGTCATAGGCTTTCGAGGAGACGCCGCGCCGTCTCGTTCAACGACGCGACCGCGTCGTTCATCTTCCACGCGTTTCGATTGCGCCGCTCGACGAAGTTCGAGATCGCGCGCACTTCCGCGAACGGCACATCCGCCGTCAAGCACGCGTGCATGAACGCCGCCCCTTCCATGCTCTCGACCTGCGGACGGCATCGCTCGACCACCGCTGCAATCGTCCGCTCGTTGCCGTGCACGGTATTGACCGTGATGCCGTGTACCTGCGGCAGCGAGGCGAGCACAGCACTCCTCGGCGGATGCGCGTTCACCAGTCGTCCGTCTGAGAACGGCGCCTCGTCCTCGCGGATCAACTGCAACTGCTGCATGCTGATGAACGCCTCGCCATCTTCGGCGCCAAGTTCAGGCATCGCTTCGGACACGACGTGGACCGTTGACGCAAGCGGCAACGCCGGATCGAAGCTGCCGCAGACGCCCAGATTGAGCGAGAGATCGTAACGCGCGAGGGCAAGCTGACGAGCGCACCAGACGGCGGTCGAGACCATCCCGACGCCGGCCTGAAGCACATCGAGATGATGACTGGCGAACGTGTATTCGGAAACGCGTCCAGTGATGTCTGGGCGCGCGTCACACTCCGTCAGCAGCGGAGCGATTTCAAAACGCGTGGCGGCAACAACGAGAATCCGCACGTGATTACTGGTCCGTAAATTCCTCGTGCCACGCCATCTGAATGGCTTCGAGCCTCGGCTCGTTCGACGTCTTCGGATCGTCGTCGAAGTCGTCGAGCGCCAGCACGCGTTCGCGGAGATCGGTAAACCGGATGGTCAGCGGATCGACGCCTGGAAATTTTTCCGCCAGCGCGATGCCGATGTCTTCCGCATCGGTCCACTTCATCGGACCTCCTCCGCCTTGTGCTTGCGACCAGATTTGCCGAGCTGAATCCCGCCGCCTTCCTGCACGTAGTTGCGGGTGTACATCGGCAGCTCGCAGACGACATCGCCCTTGATGACCGCCTGACACCCGAGACGCGACTGCGGCGTGAGATCCCAGGCCGTGTCGAGGCGATCGGCCTCTTCCTCGTCCATCTCGCTCAGATGGTCCGCTCCTTCGCGCACGATGACGTGACACGTGGTGCAGGCACAACTGCCGCCGCACGCATGTTCGAGCGGCACGTCGAAGTTCTTGGCCACGTCGAGAAACGACTCAGGCTTGCCGTGGTGCGAGTAGTCGAGCGCGTCGTGCTCGAACTCCACCGTCGTCGGCACGCCGTCGATGATGTAGGTCACTTTGGGCATAGAGTCTCCGGCTAGATCTGCTCGACGTTCTTGCCGGCGAGCGCCTCTTTGACGCTGCGGTTCATCACGACCTCGGCCAAGTGCCGCGTCGCGTCGTTGAGCACCTTCGTCCACTGCAGGATCGCGTCGCGGTTCGACGACTGCATCACGTGCTTGAGGCCGATGAGCGCCTGCTCGATCCGCTTCTGCTCGCCCGGCGCGAGATCCTCGGCCGCGATCTCCGCGAACATCGGCAAGCGGAATGTTTTCTCCGTTGCCTGCACCACCGACTCGGCGTCGTTCTTCGCCTCGATGAGCAGCCGCGCGGCAAAATCCGTTTCGGCGTGCTCGAACGAGTCGATGAGCATCCGCTCGACTTCCTCGTCGGTGAGCCCGTACGACGGTTTCACCTCGACGGTCTGTTCGAGCGCCGTGCGCAGTTCCGTCGCGGTCACGCTCAGGATGCCGTTGGCGTCGATCTGAAACTGCACCTGCACGCGCGGCATGCCGGCCGGCATCGGCGGGATGCCGCGTAATGTGAATCGCGCCAGCGAACGGTTGTCCTGCACGAGCTCGCGTTCACCCTGAAGCACGTGGATGTCGACCGCCGTCTGATGCTCCACGCCGGTCGTGAACATCTCGCTCCCGGTCGCCGGGATCGTCGAGTTGCGCAAGATGATCTTCGACACCACACCGCCCATCGTCTCGATACCGAGCGAGAGCGGCGTGACGTCGAGCAGCAACATCTCGCGATTGCCGGTCATCAGGATGTCGGCCTGCACGGCGGCGCCAAGCGCCACCACTTCGTCGGGATTGAGCTCGCTGTGCGGCGTCCGGCCAAACAGTTCGCCCACCAATCGACGCACGAGCGGAATCCGCGTCGATCCGCCGACGAGCACAACTTCGTCGACCTCCGACGGTTTGAGGCCAGCGTCCGCGAGCGCCTGACGGCACGGCGCGAGCGTCCGATCGACGATCGGACGGATGATCGCCTCGAACTCGACGCGCGTGAAGTCACGGCCCAGGAGCGTCGTGCGCTCTCCGTCCGACAGATCGATCTTGGCGTGAATGACCGCCTTGCGGATGTCCTGAATCTGCTCCGCGCTGAGCATGGCATCACCACACCGCGCGAGCTCGCGTTGCACGAGCAGCGCGTCGAACTCGTCGCCGCCCAGATGCGTGTCGCCATTGGTCGCGAGCACCTGAAAGACGCCATCCTCGACACGCAGGATGGAGATGTCGAACGTCCCGCCGCCGAAGTCGTACACCGCGATGACGCCGGTATGCCGCTTGTCGAGCCCGTAGGCGAGCGACGCCGCCGTCGGCTCGTTGATGATGCGCAAGACGTCAAGTCCGGCAATGCGGCCAGCATCGCGCGTCGCCGTACGCTGCGCGTCGTTGAAGTACGCGGGCACCGTGATCACCGCGCGATCGACTTCGAAATCAAACTCCCCTTCCGCCGCGAAGTGCGCTTCGGCGCGCCGCTTCAGCTCGCGCAGGATGATCGATGACAGTTCCGGCGGCGTGAACTCCTTCCCGCCCAAACCGATGCGCACGACGCCGCCCGCTTCTCCGCGCACGGCAAACGGCAGCAACCGCGCCTCACCCTGCACATCGTCAACGCCTTTGCCCATGAACCGCTTCACCGAGTACACGGTTCGCGCGGCATCGGTGCTCAAACGGCGAACCGCTTCGCGCCCTACATAGCTTGTGCCGTCTTCGTCGACGGAGACGACCGACGGCACGAGCGCATCGCCGCTTTTGTCGCGAATCACGACCGGCGCGCCGTCGCGCACGTACGCGACGAGGCTGTTCGTCGTCCCGAGATCGATGCCTACGACTTTGCCCATATCAGGCTTCGGCCTCCCCTGACACCTGAAGCCCCTCGCGTTCGATGGTCGCCAGCAAATTGTTGATGTAGTTCCGTTCGAGCACGCGCGCGCGCAGCGCCTGCAACACCTGCCGCCGCTCCGGCGCATCAGCCGGGCGATCGGCCACGGCATCCCACGCTGACGCGAGCGCGGCGAGATCGCGTGCGTGCGCGTCGCGTTTGGCTGCGATCGGCGCCGCCGCGTGCTGCAATTTCTCGCGCCACTGCGCATCCGGCGCGCCACTCGCCTTGAGCGCGCGGACTTCGTCGAGCTCCTCGTTGAGCGCAAAGACTTCTTCGAGCAAATCGGGCGGCACCGTGGCCGACGCCACGGCCCCGCCGCGCTCCGCCGGCGTCAGCACGCCTTCGATCTCCAGCAGATACACGATGCGCTGGACGGGATGCTTGAGCGTGCGGAACGCGTCGTTCAGATACGACGAGCGTTCAAGGCTCGCCCGCCGCTCGGCAGGCGTCGCGTTGTAGAAGTAGTCGGGATGAAACTGACGGCTGAGCGCGCGGAACTGCTGTTCGAGCAGCGCCGGCGCAATCGTCAACGTGCGTGGAAGACCAAGAAACGCGAAGTAGTCGCCGTGCCGTCCGAGCGTGAGGATCTTGGTGCACTGCTGGCAGAAGTGCGCGGCCACCGGCGAACCGCCGCCGCAGCTCCGGCAGACCTGAATGATGGACGTAGGAGTCGAAGACATAAAACGTTACGCGCGGGTCACGCGGCGGCCGGACGAACCAGACTCAGGCACCGAACGAACTGCCGCAGCCGCACGTGGCTTTCGCGTTCGGGTTGTTGAACACGAAGCCCTTGCTGAGCAAACTCGTGTCGTAGTCGAGCACCGTGCCGTTCAGGAACAGCAGACTTTTCTTGTCGACGAAAATCTTCGCGCCATCGGGCCCCTCGAACACTTCGTCGCCAAGACGCGCTTCGCGCTCCCAGGCAAACGTGTAGCTCAAGCCGGAACAGCCGCCCCCTTTGACGCCGACACGCAGACCGCCTTCGCTGATCCCCTGCTTGGCCATCAGCGTGCGAATTTTCCGGCCGGCGGTTTCGCTGATTGAAATCATCGCCACCACATTACGCCGTCGGTTGCGCCTTCTGCGCCGCGTGAGCGCCCGCGGTCGCTTCCTGCTTCTTCTTGTAGTCGCTGATCGCCGCCTTGATGGCGTCTTCCGCGAGCACCGAGCAGTGGATCTTGACCGGCGGCAGCGCGAGCTCTTCGACGATCGCGGTGTTCTTGATCGCGAGCGCTTCGTCGACCGTCTTCCCCTTCAGCCACTCGGTCGCCAGACTCGAGCTCGCGATCGCCGAGCCGCAGCCAAACGTCTTGAACTTCGCATCGTCGATGATTCCGGTGGCCGGGTTCACCTTGACCTGCAACTTCATGACGTCGCCGCACTCCGGCGCGCCGACAAGGCCAGTGCCCACGTTCGGATCTTCCTTGGGAAGCGACCCGACGTTGCGTGGATGCTCGTAGTGATCAATCACTTTGTCCGAATACGCCATTGTTGCCTCTACTAAGAAAAAATCATCCGTGTCTTCAGTGAACGACCCACTGCATCGTCGACAGATCGACGCCTTCCTTGGCGAGCTCGTAGAGCGGCGACATCTCGCGCAGGCGGCTGACGACCTGAATCAACTTGTCCGCGACGTAATCGACTTCTTCCTCTGACGTCCAGCGGCCGAGTCCGAAGCGGATCGACGAGTGCGCCAGATCGTCGCCGGCGCCGAGCGCCTTCAACACATAGGACGGTTCGAGGCTGGCGGACGTGCACGCCGACCCGGACGAGACCGCCACATCGTTGATCCCCATCAGCAGCGACTCGCCTTCGACATACGCGAAGCTGATGTTCAGGTTGTGCGGCAGACGCTCGGTCATCGATCCGTTGATGTAGATCTCGTCGAGCCCGTCGTGCAGCCGTTTGTTCAGCCGATCGCGCAGCGCGCGCAGCCGCGCGGTCTCCGCCGCCATCTCCTGCTGACAAAGCGCCGCCGCTTTGCCCATGCCGACGATGCCCGGGACGTTGAGCGTGCCGGAGCGCATGCCGCGCTCGTGACCGCCGCCATCGATCTGCGCCGCGAGCAGCACGCGCGGATTCCGCCGCCGCACATACAACGCGCCGACCCCTTTCGGGCCGTACATCTTGTGCGCGCTCATCGACACCAGATCGACCTTCATGTCGTTGACGTTGAACGGAATCTTGCCAACCGCCTGCACCGCGTCGGTGTGAAAGAGAATCCCCTTCTCCTTCGCGATCGCGCCAATCTCCGCAAGCGGCTGGACGACGCCGGTCTCGTTGTTGGCGGTCATGATGCTGATGAGAATCGTCTTGTCGCAGATCGCGGCGCGTAGATCGTCGAGGTTGACGAGGCCGTCCTTCTGCACCGGCAGATAGGTGACGCGGTAGCCTTCCTTTTCAAGACGCTTGCAGGTATCGATCACCGCCTTGTGTTCGGTGACACAGGTGATGATGTGATTCCCTTTCTCGCGATACATCTCGGCGACGCCCTTGATGGCGAGATTGTCCGATTCGGTGGCGCCGCTGGTAAACACGATCTCCTTGGCGTTTGCGCCAATCAGATCGGCGACCTGCTTGCGCGCCGCGTCGACCGCTTCTTCCGCTTCCCATCCAAACGGGTGATTGCGGCTGGCCGCATTGCCGAAGTGCTCCGTGAAGTACGGAAGCATCTCCTGCACGACGCGCGGATCGACCGGCGTCGTCGCGTGATAGTCCATGTAGATGGGAAGCTTGACTGCCATGTTTCGTTCCTCAGGCTGGTCTCAGGCCCCAGCCCTCAAGCGCAATTACGTGTGCGTGTGCAGCACCGCCGCCCGCACGTTCGGCGCGGACAGTGACGGCGTCTCCGCCGCGAGCTCGGCGATTGTGCACTCGCCAAGCGCGGCCAAAATCCGCTCGCGGACTTTCCACAGCGGATCGCGGACATTGCATTTTGAAAACTGCTCGCACCGGCGCTCGCCCTGCGACGAACACGCCATGACCGTCACCGGACCATCGATCGCCTGAATGACATCGGCGACCGAAATCCCGGTCGGTGTTCGCGCCAGTTGATAGCCGCCACGCGTGCCCTGCTGCGAGAGCAACAGTCCACGGCGCACGAGCCGTTGCAGCACTTTCGCGAGCAGCTCGATCGGAATGTCGTACTGACTGGCGATTTCTCGCGCGCTCGAGGACCCGCGGTCCCCGCGCAGCGCGAGATGCTTCATCGCCATCAGCGCGTAATCAGCTTTCTTGGAGAGCCTCAACATATCCGACCGAGAAGGTCCTATATTAATATTTGGGCTGGCTCGGATCAACCTTGTCGATCCAATCCAGAATGCCGCCCTTGAGATTCAGGACCTTCTTGAAGCCGACCGACCGCAAGTAATCCGCGGCCTTGGCCGATCGGCCGCCCGACTTGCACTGCACCACCACCTCGGCGTTCGCGTCGAGTTCGGCATAGCGCCGCGGCAGCTCGCCCAGCGGAATGAGCTCGGAACCGGGAATCCGGTTGATCTGGAATTCGTTCGGCTCGCGGACGTCGATGATGCGAATCTTCTCGCCCTTGTCGAGTCTTGCCTTGAGCTCCGTTGATGTGATGTCGTACGCGCTACTTGCGCTCACCGTCGCAACCTCCGCCGCGGCCGCAGGACGAAGGCCGCAGAATTCTTCGTAATCAATCAACTTCGTGACAGTCGGGTGCGTGCCGCACACCGGGCACTCCGGGTCCTTGCGCAGCTTGAGCTCACGGAAACGCATCCGCAGCGCGTCGTAGATGAGGAACCGGCCAATGAGCGGTTCGCCAATGCCAGTGAGCAGCTTGATTGCTTCGGTCGCCTGAATGACGCCGATGACGCCGGGCAGGACGCCGAGCACGCCACCTTCGGCGCAACTCGGAACGAGACCGGGCGGCGGCGGCTCCGGATACAAGCAGCGATAGCAGGGACCATCCTTCGTGGCGAAGACCGACGCCTGCCCTTCGAAACGGAAGATGCTGCCGTAGGCGTTCGGCTTCCCGAGGATGACGCACGCATCGTTGGTCAGATAGCGCGTCGGAAAATTGTCAGTGCCGTCGAGGATGACGTCGTAGGGCGCAAACAACCGCAGCGCGTTCTCGGACGAGAGCGCTTCTTCGAACGTCTCGACCTCGATGTGCGGGTTGATGTCGAGCAGACGATCTTTCGCCGACGCCAGCTTTGAACGTCCGATGCTGGACGTGCCATGGATGATCTGCCGCTGCAAGTTGCTGTAGTCGACGACGTCGAAGTCGACGATGCCGATTTTGCCGACACCGGCCGCGGCGAGGTACATGGCCGCCGGAGATCCAAGGCCGCCCGCGCCAATGCACAGCACGCTGCCGGCTTTCAGGCGGCGCTGTCCGTCCATGCCCACCTCCGGCATGATCAGATGCCGGCTGTAGCGCTTGATCTCCTCGTTGGTTAACTCGGGTAATCCAGTCTTCTCGGTTGCCATCGCCGTTGCCATTAATTCACGCCGCCAGCCACCGACGGGATGATGCTGATGGTGTCGCCAGCGCCAACCGGCGTCTGCTCTTTCTGCAGGTAGCGGATGTCTTCGTCGTTCAGGTACACGTTGACGAAGCTGCGCAGCTTCCCTTGCTCGTTGAAAAGATGCGGTTTGAGCCCCGCGTGTTTACGCGTCAGGTCGGCCAGCAGTTCAGCGATCGTCGCGCCTTCGGCGTCGACCGCCTCCTGTTTATCGGTGTACGGCCGGAGTGGTGTCGGGATCAGGATTTTCGTCGCCATTCAGCATGCCCTCATCAAAACTCGAACGATCTTCTTTCAGGTACCAAACGGTCATGGTGGCCGCACGGCCAGACATCACCGAAACAATCACGTACGCGAAGTTCGGCCACGCATGATCGAGGTCGAACTGCGACGGACGCGCCGGATGATCCGGATGCGAGTGATAAAACCCGAGC
>JAISPN010000088.1 GCA_031274845.1 Acidobacteriaceae bacterium | reverse complement strand
GTGCTCGTGAGCTTTAGTCCGCAGGCGGCGCCGTAGATCGTCCGCAGCCGTTCGTTCACGTTGCTCAAGCCGATGCCTCCGCGGAGCGCCTCGTCAAGACGCGCCTGACTCATCCCGACCCCGTCGTCGATGACTTCGATGACGGCGCGGTCAAAACGCCGCGCCGTGCGAATGGTGATGTGTCCGCCCCCCACTTTACGCGAAAGCCCGTGCTTGATGGAGTTCTCGACGATCGGCTGGAGCAGCATGCTCGGGACGATGAGGTCGAGCGTGTCGGCGGCGATCTGTTTCTCGACCAAAAGGTGCGGTCCGAAGCGGACGGCCTCGATGTCGAGGTACTCGTCAATCGAGGAGAGCTCCTCGCGCAGCGTGACGAAGTGATCGGTGCTGCGCATCAAACGGCGGAGGAGGCCGGAGAGTTTGGTGATGAGCATCCGCGCCGTGTCGGGTTGCGTGCGGATGAGCGACGAGATCGAGGTCAGCGTGTTGAACAGGAAGTGCGGGCTGATCTGGCTGGCCAGCGCCTCGATCTTCGCGGCGAGCAGCAGCTTCTCCTGTTCTTCGAGACGATGTTCGATGCGGGCGTTGTTCCAGATCTTGATCGGCGTCGCGACGGCGAGCACGGTCGCCGTGAGGATGACGAAGATCGTCCAGAACTGACTGGGCGCAAGATAGAACAGCCGGTGATGGGTGCTCCAGCGGAGTCCGAGCGCCTGACGGAGCAGTTCGAGCGCGACCGGGACGAGCAAGAGGATGATCTGCCAGTCGATCTGCCGATCGCGCAGCATGACCCAGGCGCGGGCCGGCAGGCGCGTGAACACGAACGGCGAGAAGTGCCAGATCGATTCCTTCGGGCAGAGTTCGCGGAGTCCGCCCCCCGCGAAGCCGCATCCCACGGCGAAGGGGAGCGCGATGATCTCGCCGCTCGCCAGCGGCGGCAAGCCGACCATGAGCCCGACGATGGCGCCGGCATACGGACCGGCGATGAGACCGGCGAGGAACGCTCCTTCGAGCGTGAGGTCCGCCGCCTCGTAGTTGAGCAGCAGCCGCGCCGTGACCCCGGCCACGAGCGGCAGGCCCAGCGCGAGGATGAAGATCAGCCGGTCGCGCCAGCCACGCTGCTCGAAAATGAGGATGTGGCGGAAGCGCCGGTCACGCACCAGCATGGTGGCGAGTGCGGCCATGACGGCAAGCTTGACCACCAGCGTCGTCAGCAGCACTTGCTCGGCGGAGAGAAGGGTCTGGCCGGGCATCACTTGGATTTACATGATCTTATCGGCCCGGGTAAACTGAGGGCAATGGCTCTCATCCGCCCCCTGCTGGTAGGCTTTGCCACCACCTTCAAGCACCTGTTCAAGAAGCCGATCACGGTGAACTACCCGGACGAAAAAGTGCCGATGTTCCCCAAATGGCGCGGCAAACAGGTGCTGATGCGCGACGAAAACGGCCTTGAGAAGTGCGTCGCCTGCGGGCTCTGTTCGGTGGCGTGTCCCGCCGACGCGATCTATCTCGAAGCGGCCGAGAACGACGGCTCGGTGCAGGCAGGGCCCCGATACGCGTCGGTTTATCAGATTCATAAAACACGGTGCATCTTTTGCGGCTACTGCGAGGAAGCGTGCCCGGTCGGCGCGATCTTCATGGGCAAGGACTACGAGCTTGCCGTGTACCGCAAAGACGACTTCGTCTGGGACAAGACCGATCTTCTCGTGCCCGCGGCCACGCCTGCGGCAGTGGTGAATGGCCGGTAAGGCCGGCAGGGCTGCGCGGGCCCGTCCTCGCCTGATTTCACTGACTTCTTGATCCCATGCAGATCGGTGCGCTGGGCGACATCCACGGCGAGTTTGATCTCGTGCAGGAGATCATGGCGCGGCATCCTGAGATCCCGATGTGGGTGCAGGTTGGCGATATCGCGAGCAATGAGGGGAACTACTTCAGGCCGCGCGCGCCGCTCTATTGGATTAAAGGCAACAACGAGGATTTCGACGTGATCGCGAAAGCGGTCGCGGGAGATCCGCCGTCCGACACGTTGCACTACATGGCGAATGGGCGCGTCTACAAGGTCGGCCCGTGGAAGGTCGCGGCGCTTGGTGGCACGTTTGCGCCGAGCTGGTATCACACGCCGGCGTCGATGCTGCCGCCGTCGCGTGGCCTCCGCGTGTCGAGCGCGCAGGTGAAGCTTGGCAAAAGCCGCGACGACAAGCGGCGTCACTTCGTGCGAGACGAGGTGCTTGCGTGCAAGGCGCTGACTGGCGTTGATGTGTTTCTGACGCACGAAGCGCCGAGGCCGTTTTATCCAGCCGGCCGCCGGATCGATACGGGTAAGACAGCCATTAATGAAGTGCTGACCGCGATGCGGCCGAAGCTGCATCTCTTCGGACACCACCATGAGTTCACCGACTCGGTGCGTCAGGGCGTACGGTCGATCGGGTTGGATCTGGTCACGAAGTCCTACCTGCTCGTGGACGCGGAGACGTTCCGGTGCGAACGGATCGACACATAACGATGACGACATTTCTTGAAGCCATCGCCGACCGCGTCCTCGTCTGTGACGGCGCCATGGGGACGATGCTGTACACGCGCGGCGTGTTCATCAACAAGAGCTTCGATGCGATGAACCTGACGCAGCCGGCGCTCGTGCAGGACGTCCATCAGGAGTACATCCGCGCCGGCGCCGACATCATCGAGACCAACACGTTTGGCGCAAACCGCATCAAGCTGAGCACGTTTGGTCTTGCCGATTCGCTGCACGACATCAACGTCGCGGGCGCGCGCATTGCGCGTCAGGCGGCGGGCAACCGCGCTTTTGTCGCCGGGGCGATCGGTCCGCTTGGTATCCGCATCGAGCCGTGGGGAAAAACAGGGGTTGATGAGGCGCGCGCCTATTTTCTCGAGCAGGCGCACGCGCTCGTCGAAGGTGGCGTCGATCTGTTCATCCTCGAAACCTTTCGCGATCTGAACGAGATCGGCGCGGCGATTGACGCGGTGCGCAGTATCTCCGATTTGCCGATCGTCGCGCAGATGACGACCGAGGAAGATGGCAACACGCTGGACGGCACGCCGCCGGAACGGTTTGCGCCAGAGTTGGAGCGCCGCGGCGCGACACTCATCGGCGTCAACTGCGCCGTCGGTCCGGCGCCGATGCTCGACACGATCGAGCGGATGGAAGCGGTGACGTCGCGGCCGCTCTCGGCGCAGCCAAACGCCGGTAAACCGCGCGACGTCGAAGGACGCAACATCTATCTCTGCTCGCCGGAGTACATGGCGTCGTATGCGCGCCGCTTCATGATGCACAACGTGCGCGTCGTCGGCGGCTGCTGCGGGACGACGCCCGAGCACATTCGGCAGATCAAGGCGGCGATTCGCGCCTCGGCGCCAAGCGGCGCGAGTACTGCTGCGGCGGAAGCGCGTCCGGTTCAGGCCGGACCCCCGCGCGCGCACGCCTCCGTGCTGATGCCGCCGATTCCGCGCGAGCAGAAGTCGCGGCTGGCGCGCGAGTTGGCGCGTGGCACATTTGTTCTTGGCGTCGAGTTGATTCCGCCGCGCGGCTTCGAGGCGGAACCGGCCATCCAGCGCGCGCGCGAGTTGGCGCGCTACGGCATCGACTTCGTGAATATCCCCGACGGCCTGCGCGCCGGCGCGCGGCTGAGCGCGTTGTCGCTGGCGGTGCTCGTCGAGCAGCAGGCGGGGATCGAGACGCTGTTGCACTACTCCTGCCGCGATCGGAATCTGCTGGGGATTCAGTCGGACTTGCTCGGGGCGCACGCGATGGGCGTGCGGAACCTGTTGCTGATTACCGGCGACCCGGGACGCGTCGGCGATTATCCGGATGCCACCGCCGTGTTCGACGTCGATTCGATCGGCCTCACCAATGTCGTCGCGCGCCTCAATCACGGCTCGGACGTTGGCGGCCAGCAGATTGGCGCGCCGACCGGGTTTCACATCGGCGTGTCGCTCAATCCGTCGGCGGCCAATCTCGACGAGGAGCTGCGCCGCTTCGACTACAAGGTCGACGCCGGCGCCGAACTGGTGCTGACGCGGCCGATTTTCGATCTCGATCGGTTCGAGCGGCTGTTGAAGCGGATCGAGCACGCGAAGCTGCCGATCATCGCCGGCGTCTTTCCGTTTGAAAGCGCGCGGAACGCCGAGTTTATCGCCAACGAAGTGCCCGGGACGCACGTGCCGGATCAGGTCCTCGACCGCATGCGGCGCGCCGATGGGCAGGACGAAGCGGCGGCGGAAGGTGTGGCGATTGCGCGAGACATGGCGTTGACACTGCGGAAGATGGTGCACGGCGTGCAAGTGTCGACGCACGCAGGGAATATCGACCTGGCTTTGGCGGTCGTTGATGGACTTCGCTGAGGTTCAGGATGTATAGTCGCTGAGTCTACATGTCGCTTTTTCCCCCGAACTCTGCGCCAGATACAGAGAAGGTGAACGGGTCGGACGCCGCCACGCGTGCCTTGTCGGTGACGGCGGTCGAGAACGATTTCGTCGCGAAGGTCTACGAAAACCTTGCCTGGGCGTACGATTTCGTCTTCGGACCCACGCTGCACACCGGACGCCTGCAGGCGCTGAAGCGCATGGGCATTCAGTCGGGCGACCGCATTCTCGAAGTCGGGGTAGGCACCGGCATCAACACGACGCTTTATCCGCGCGATTGCACCGTTACCGGCATCGACCTGTCGGCGTCGATGCTCGAGAAGGCGCGCGAACGCGTCGCCCGCAATGGAATTGAAAACGTCCGCCTGCTTGAAATGGATGCGGCGGACATCAAGTTCTCCGACGGTTCCTTCGACATCGTCTACGCGCCGTATCTCATCAGCGTCGTGCCCGATCCGGTCGCGGTCGTTCGCGAGATGCACCGCGTCTGCCGTCCCGGCGGAAAAATCATCCTGCTGAATCATTTCCGCAGCTCCAACGCGTTGCTTGCCTCGATCGAGCGGGCGATCTCGCCGTTCACCGTGCACATCGGCTTCAAGTCGGATCTGGATCTGCCCGCTTTTTTGGCGCAGGCGGCGCTCACACCGATCTCGATTGAGAAGGTGAACGTGCCGCGGATCTGGTCGCTCGTCACTTGCATCAAGGACTGAGAGTGAGCCGGCTCTGGCTGGCTCTCGTTCTCGTCCTCTTCTGTCTTCCACTCTTCTTCGGGCTCCGGAATCTCGACCTCGAAACCGACGAGGCGATCTACTCCTTTGCCGTCGACGACATCCTCGCCGATGGTCAGTGGCTCCAGCCGAAAAGTAGCCCGAGCGACACCGACGTCTTCCTC
>JAISPN010000074.1 GCA_031274845.1 Acidobacteriaceae bacterium | reverse complement strand
TCCAGACGCACTTTCAGCCGGACGCGCGCGCGATGCTCGAACGATACCAGAAGGTAAATCAGCTCGAAGCGTGGCTCGCGCGGCCAGTAATCGACCGCCGTCACCTCGGCGAGCAACTGAAACCGGAGCGCGGGGTTGTCGCGCAACTCCTTCAGGACGCCCAGCACATCGTGACGCGACGTGTAGAACGTCGCGTGCAGATCGATGCTGTCGGCCACCTCGAACGAGGCATCCGGCAACGCCGTCTTCAGTTGCTCAACGATGGCGGACGCGTCCATCAGGCGATCTTCGACTGCGCAATCTTCCGCTGGAGCTGGACGATGCCGTAGATGAGTGATTCAGGCCGCGGCGGACAGCCGGGCACGTAGACATCAACCGGAACGACCTGGTCGACGCCCTGCACGATCGCGTAGTTGTCGAAAACGCCGCCGATGGAGGCGCAGGCGCCCATGGAGATCACCCACTTCGGCTCCGGCATCTGGTCGTAGATGCGGCGCAGCGCGGGCGCCATTTTGCGCGAGAGGCGGCCGGCGACGATCATCAAATCCGACTGGCGCGGACTGCCGCGAAAGACTTCGGCGCCAAAGCGGGCGATATCGTAGCGTCCGCAGCTCATCGCCATCATCTCGATCGCGCAGCAAGCGAGCCCAAACGTCACCGGCCAGATGGCCGACCGTCTGGCCCACTGCACCACCGACTCCACGGTCGTCGTCAAAATCGGAATGTCTGGGAGGTTTTCTTCGAGACCCATTGACGCGCTATCCCCTCTCTTTGCCCCAGTCGAGCGTGCCCTTGCGCCAGACGTACACGTATCCGGCTAGGAGCAGGAGCATGAAGAGGAGCACCTGCACGAATCCGGCCCACCCGAGGTCTCTGAGCGCCATCGCCCACGGGTAGAGAAACGCCACCTCGATGTCGAACAGAAGGAAGATCATCGCCACGAGATAAAACTTCACCGAGTGCCGTTCGCGCGCGTCGCCCACGGCGGGCATGCCGCATTCGTACGGCGCGCTCTTTTCCGGCGACGGCTTGCTCGGCCCCAGTAGCAGGCCAAGCGCCACCGAGCCGAGGGCGAAGAGCGCACCCAGCGCGATCATCAGAACGATGAAAATCCAGCCCTGCATTGATTCAGTGATTCTCGTGTGCCGTTACGACAAGCTTGTGAAGATCGCTCAAGCTCGACTCAGTATGCTAGCGGAATCGAGTGGCGTCCGTCTATGCCATCGCCTTCATCCGACGTTCAAGCTCTTTGAGCGCCGTCTGAATTTGCGTGCGCCGCCGTTCGTGCGTGGTCGCCTGAAGCTGTCCCTGCAATTCGGCACGTGCTAACCGCAACGATTCGAGCGCCTGCGCTTTCGCAGGATCTCCTTTATCTTTCGCGCGCGTCGTGGCGCGTTCGCGTTCGAGCTCTTCCATGCGCTCCTGAATGCGCGCATCCGCGTCGACTAACCCTTCTCCAGCGTCACCCATGCATGCTCCGTTCGTCCGAAACGAGAGGGTTGACATTATAAGATGCCTCGATGAGCGCTCGCGCGAATTTGCATCCGCTGGCGCCTTTCCGTCCGGCATGCGCGCGTGGTTTTACAGCATCATTACAAGCACCGCGACACCATCGCCGTGAATGCAATCTGCCAGCGACAGCACCTCCACGCGAAAAAGGCGCGCGCGTCTTGACGATGGAATGGCTGTTGACAAAACGCTGAGGGGACGGCGTGGAACGAACACTTCGCGACTAGCGTGCCGACGCGGACGCGACCGTGTATCCGGGTCTGGCGCGGACCTCGCCTCGCGCGTTCTTGAGCGTCACCTTGATCGGATGCCACCCCGGAGACGGCGGACCAGACAGCGTGTACTCCAGCACATACCGCGCGCGCATTTCGTCGAGCGCTTCCGTGAACTGCGACGCCAACTGCTTGTTGGAGGTGGCGGACCATGTGCGCCCACCGGTCGCTTCGGCGAGCTGATCCAGAAATGTATTGCTATTGAAGCGAACGATGTCCAGCACGGCGGGCGAGCGTTTCGCGGTCGCCAGGACATCGCTGCTCGACAGCCAACTGATGGTGTCGAGTCCGTCGCTAAAGACGATGATCAACGAGCGCGCGTTCTCTTGGGCATTCTGCGTGAGGGCGAGTTGCACCGCGTCGCAGAGCGCCGTGAGGCCGCCGCCAGACAGATGATCGAGCGCGTCATGGATGGCCGCCGAGGGTGGACCAAATGGCACCACCGCCCGGACCCGATGCGAAAACGTCAGCAGCGACACGCGATCGTCCGGGTGCAAACGATTGACGAAACCATGTCCCGCCTCAATCAGGCTCTTGAGTCGATCCCCGGAGACGCTAGCGCTGACGTCCAGCACGAGCGACACCTTGAGCGGGATATCGCCACGGTGAACGGCGGTCACTTGCTGAAGGACGCCGTTGTCGCTCACCTCGAAGTTCTCCGCCGCGAGACCGGCAACCGGCGCGTTGCCACGCATGACCGACACGTCGACTTCAACTGTGTCCGTGCTGGCGCGGAACAACGGCTGCTGCGCGTGCAACAACGCGCCTGCGGCGAGGATCGCCAACGTCAGCGTCACCCCGGCGCTTTTCATGGCACGTGGGCCTCTTCGAGCGCCTGGCGCGCCTCGGGCTGCGGCCGGCCGACACGAAAGCTCCACCACTGATCGCTCGCGTCGTTGCCTTCCGGAAGAGACAGACAACGGTCCGCGCTCGACCGCGCCGCTGCATCATCGTTGTTCAGAACAAGCACCTGACTCAACGCGATACAGGCCGACTGCGCCGCCGGTACCAGTGCCTGCGCGGCTTCGTACTCGGCTACCGCACGCGTCACGTCGTTATGCCGCTCGGCGAGGAGCCCCTCCATCATCAACACGAGATACTGTGTCGCACGCCCAAGAGTGACCGTGGAGAGAGACATCAGATCCTCTTCGGCCCTGGCGTCAGTATCGAGAATGCGCGCCCACGCGAGCCGCAGGTGCGCATCGACATTCGCTGGATCGAGGGCGAGGGCATGCCGATATTCCGCCGCCGCTGCTTCAAGTTCCGCCCGAGGCCGCGGACCGGGCTCCTTGGTTTCGATGGCGCCTCTAAGATTCGGCACTATCCAATACAACGGCTGTTCGTGCGTCAGGCCGAGCGTCACGTACAGCTCAGGCAGTTCGATGACGCTCAAGCC
>JAISPN010000054.1 GCA_031274845.1 Acidobacteriaceae bacterium | reverse complement strand
GACCTGCTCGCTGTCCGTCGGCATCCGTATGACGACCAGCCCGGCGCCGATCGTTTCGCGCAGCGGCGTCCCGACTGGGCGCGTCACACGGCCGGCTGCTCGATGCTGTCGTGCAGTTCGTAAGCGGCGAGCCGCTTACTCTTCCTTCCACGGGTTGTTGGCAAACACGGCAAGTTCCGGCCAGAGGACGCGGCGCGGCATGTTGAGTCCCGCCATGATGGTGTCCGCGATGTCCTGCGCGTAGAGCTTGTTGGGGTTGTTGCGTCCGGTACGGCCCATCCAGTGGGTCTGGACTTCTGACGGGCAGACGCAGACGACACGAATGCCGAATGGTCTGAGTTCAGCTTGCCACACCTGACTGATGCCACGGATGGCCCACTTGCTCGCGCCGTACGCCGTTCCTGTCTTGTTCCCCTTCATCCCTGACGTTGACGCCAGATTAACGATGTCGCCGTGGCCCTGGGTTTTCATGAGCGGCACGAGACGGTTGGAGAGATCGACCAGGCCAAAGACGTTCGTGGCGAAGAGATTCTTCATCATCTCCACGTCGAGTGCGCCGATCTCGGCGTAGTAGCCAAACCCGGCGTTGTTGATGAGCACATCGACGCCGCCCATCATCTTCTGGCAGTGCTCAACCGTCCGCGCGTTGTCGTCGGGGATTGACACATCCGCGCGCAGTCCGTGTGCGCCGCTTCCTCGTGCGACCTCCGCGATGAGCGCGTCGTTGCGTCCGGTGAATACGACGTCGCCGTGTCTGGCCGCGGCCGTGACGAGCGCGGCGCCAATGCCCTGACTTCCTCCCGTGATCAAGAATCGTCGTCTCTCGGTCATCGTGATGCGTCCTCCGGAATGTGGCCCATCGTACTCGTCAGGCGCGGGCGCCTGCCACTGGCGGCGCCAGCGGGACGGGAGATAAGATGAACCGCCTGTTGTCACGAGGAGCGTGCCGTGTTCACCCCAGAGACCTTCAAGTTTTTGCGTGAGTTGCGCCGCCATAATCAGCGCGAGTGGTTCGAGGCGAATAAATCACGCTATGAATCGCTGGTGCGGACACCGGCGCTGGAGTTTATCGAAGCGATGGCGCCCGTGCTGGCGACCTTTGCGCCGAAGTTTCGCGCGGATGCGCGCAAGATGGGCGGGTCGTTGATGCGGGTCTATCGCGACACCAGGTTTGCCTTCGACAAGACGCCGTACAAAACGAATATCGGCATCCAGTTTCGGCACGTACGCGGGAAAGACGTGCATGCGCCCGGGTTGTATGTGCACATCGCCGAGGACGACGACTGCTTTTTCGGCGCGGGCTGCTGGCACCCGGAAGCGGACGCGCTCCTCAAAATTCGTCAGGCGATCGCCGAGACGCCGAAGCGCTGGTTCGCGGTGCGCGACGACAAGACCTTCGCGCGGCACTGGACGCTGGGCGGCGAGAGCCTGCAGCGTCAGCCGCGTGGTTTCGCCGCGAATCATGTGGCGATTGAGGATCTGCGCCGCAAGGATTTCATCGCGCTGGCGTCGTTGTCGGCGGACGAGGTGACGTCGCGTCACTTCGTCACGTTGACCGGACAGCGGTTTTCCGAGGCGGCTCCGCTCATGCGCTTTTTGTGCGGGGCGCTGGATGTGGCGTTCTGATTCATGACGACTGAGTGCCGGCTTCCTGCGTATTTCCTCAGTCACGGCGGCGGGCCGTGGCCGTACATGACCGGCGCGTTCCGCCGCAATTTCGACCTGCTGGAGCAGTCGCTGCTCGCCATGCGGACCGAACTCGACAATCGGCCCACGGCGGTCCTCGTGATCACCGGACATTGGGACACACGCGGCTTCGCCCTCTCCTCGGGCGAGTGGCCCGGCATGGTCTACGACTACTCCGGGTGTCCCGGCGAGCTCTATCAGATTCACTATCGCGCGCCGGGCTCTCCCCGGCTGGCGCAACGTGTGCAGGAGTTACTCCGCGCGGGCGGTGTCGCGGCCACGCTGGACCCGGCGCGCGGCTTCGATCACGGCACGTTCAGCATCATGCAGCCGGTCTATCCGGGTGAAGACATGCCGATCGTCCAGTTGTCGATCGATACGGGTTTCGATCCGGCGTTGCACCTCGCGGTGGGGCGGTTGCTGGCGCCGCTCCGCGACGAAGGGGTGCTGATGGTCGGCAGCGGTCTCAGCTATCACAATCTGCGTGCGATGATGGGCGGCGGTGGCGATGAGGCGTCGCGGCAGTTCGACGCGTGGCTCTCCCAGACGCTGCTCGATGTGCCGTTCGCCGAGCGCACGGCGCGGCTCCTCGCGTGGGAGCAGGCGCCCAGCGCGCGCGCCGCGCATCCGAGAGAAGATCATCTCATTCCGTTGATGGTTGTCGCGGGCGCCGCCGAGCAGGACGCGGGCGCGCGGGTCTGGCATCAGCGTGATTTTTTCGGCGGGATCACCGCGTCGAGTTTTCGGTTTGGCAATCCACCCGTGTCTATTGGCGTCTAACCTCGGAACACTCTATGAGCCTCCACACAAAAATTCTGCTCGAAGAACACGACATCCCGACGCACTGGTACAACATCGTCGCCGACATGACGACTCCGCCAGCGCCGCCGCTCGGGCCGAACGGTCAGCCGGTGCCGCCGGAAGCGCTCGGCGCGATTTTTCCTGGCGCCATTCTGGAACAGGAGATGTCGGGCGAACGCTGGATTGAAATTCCTGAAGAAGTGCGCGAGGCGTATCGCATCTGGCGGCCGTCGCCGCTCTACCGCGCGCATCGGCTGGAACGGATGCTCGGCACGCCGGCGAAGATCTACTACAAGAACGAAGCAGTCTCGCCCGCCGGCTCGCACAAGCCGAATACCGCCGTGCCGCAGGCGTTCTACAACAAGCAGGCGGGCATCACGCGCCTGTCGACTGAAACCGGCGCGGGGCAGTGGGGCAGCTCGCTCGCGTTTGCCGGTCAGATGTTCGGCATCGCCGTGCGCGTCTACATGGTGAAGATCAGCTACCAGCAGAAGCCGTCACGCCGCTCGATGATGCAGACCTGGGGCGCGGAAGTGTTCGCCAGCCCGAGCGACCTGACCAAGGCGGGACGCGATGCGCTGGCCGCCGATCCGAACAATATGGGTTCGCTCGGTCTTGCGATTTCCGAAGCGGTCGAGGAAGCCGCCGGTCGCGCCGATACGAATTACTCGCTCGGCTCGGTGCTCAATCATGTGCTGCTGCACCAGACGGTGATCGGTCTTGAAGCAAAGAAGCAGCTCGCCAAGGTCGGCGACTACCCCGACATGATCTTCGCGCCGTGCGGCGGCGGCTCCAACTTCGGCGGCATCGCGTTTCCGTTTCTCGCCGACAAAGCGGCGGGCGACGCCAAGGCGAAAAATCTGCGCCTCGTCGCGGTCGAGCCGACGTCGTGTCCGACGCTGACGCAAGGGGTGTATGCCTACGACTACGGCGATGCGTCCGGCTACACGCCGATCATGAAGATGTACACGCTCGGTCACGACTTCATGCCGCCGGGGATTCACGCCGGTGGTCTGCGCTATCACGGCGATTCGCCGCTGGTGTCGCAGCTCTATCACGAGAAGCTGATTGAAGCCGTGGCGGTGCCGCAACTGGCGACCTTTGAGGCGGGCGTGATGTTCGCGCGCGCCGAGGGCGTCATCCCCGCGCCGGAGTCGTGTCACGGCATCCGCGCCTGCATTGATGAAGCGCTGCGCTGCAAGCAGTCAGGCGAACCGAAGACGCTGCTGTTCAACCTCTCCGGTCACGGTCACTTCGATATGGCCGCCTACGACCGCTACTTCTCGGGCGGCCTCGAAGACTTCGCGTATCCGAAAGAAGCGGTCACCGCCTCGCTCGAGCACCTGCCAAAGGTCGGCTAAGCACGATGCCGTTGATTCGTTCGTCTCCATGAAATTCCACCACCAGGTGGTGGAATTTCATGGCACACACCCTGCCGCTCAGTAGTAGTCCTTCATCAGCTCGTGACTCCATGCGGGTTGCGTCACGTCGCCGATCGGCTGGAATTCACGCATGCAAGGCTTCACGTCCAGGACAGGCGTGTGGTTGATGGCGTCGAGCCCCTGCACGCGGATCTCGCGTCCGTTGACGCTGATGAGGCGGCAGCACGATACGCCGATGCGATTGGGGCGTGCTTTCGCACGTTGCGCCAAGATCCCGACCAGCGGCCACTCCTGCCGCCCGCGAGGGCGCCGCGCTCCGTGTTCGATGTCATCCGCCGTGACGCGGTTGAAGTAGAACACCACGTCAAGGTGGCTAAAGGTGTCGAGGCCAAGGAGCGCATCATCACGCAGATCGGGCGAGGTGATGATGATGGTCGATTCAACCGATCCCCAGTCGTCGTCGCTGAGATCGGTGCGTGGAGAAGAGACGACGCCAATCGGCGTCATGGTGATGGTGTCAGTGGGCATGGGATGTGTCCTCCTTCGTGACGCGGGCGCTTGCCGCGTCGATCATCAGCACGTCGAGTTCAAATGAGCCGTCGGGTTGCACGCCAAAGTAGTGGCGCACCTCATCGGGCGCATTTGTCCACAGCGAACGGATCGCGGTGACGCGATCGGGCGGTGTGCGCATGCGCGCGACCCAGGTGTCGAAGTCGATGGCGATGCGCCCCCGCCTGGTCACGTGACTGCTGAATCCTGCGGCTTCCAGCATGTGCAACCACTCGCTGGCGCGATAGTCGCGGATGTGCGAGCTGTCGCGCAGGAGCTCGATCGCCTGAATGTGCGTGTCGAACAGCGGATCGTCGACGCCTGCCACGTCGATGAATGTCAGCCGACCTTCCGGCGTCAGCACACGGCGCGCTTCAGCCAACGCGGCCGGGACATTGCGCCAGTGGTGCGCGCTCATGCGGCTGATTGCCCAGTCGAAGGAGGCGTCGGCGAACGGCAGCGATTCGGCGGCGCCTTGCTGCGTGCGGATCGTCGTCAGTCCGCGCTCCCGCGCGACGCGGGCAACCGTGTCGAGCATCGGGACCGCGATGTCGTACGCCACCACTTCGCGCGCATGGGGCGCCACGGCGAAGCTCGCATGGCCCGCCCCGCACCCCATGTCGAGCACGCGGGCGTGGCCGCGGGTGGCGGCGAATGTGGACGCAAGATGCGCCAGATCCTCGCCGGTGGCATGGACCTCGCTCGTGAGATACGCGGTCGCGCTTGCGCCAAACGTGTGGGCGACGTGATCGTGATGTTTCATCAGCACTCCTCGATCGTCACGGTAAGATCCTTTGGAAGGCCGGCACAAGGCGACAGGTTATCCCGGTATACACGCCACCTGCCGAGACGGTGATGAGCGATCCTGCTGTTGCATTTGATCCCGATGCTGCTCGCGCACTCGGTGACTTTCTCCGAAACCATCGCGAGCGCCTCGCTCCTCAGACCGTGGGGCTGCCCACAGGGCAACGGCGTCGTACGCCCGGCCTGCGGCGCGAGGAGGTCGCGCAACTGTGCGGCGTGAGTCCGACGTGGTACACCTGGATTGAACAGGGACGGCACGTCTCCGCATCCGCCGAGGCGCTGGCGCGGATCGCCACCGCGCTGCAGCTGTCGCGCGCCGAGCGCGCGTACGTGTTTGAGCTGGCCGCGCTCCGCGATCCGGACGAATTGCACCCGGCGGACAGCGCGGTTCCCGCCGGTCTCGTGAAGATGGTGCACCTCATCGACGCGCCGGCCTATGTGCTCGATCGTCAGTGGACCGCGCTCGCATGGAACACGCACGCCACGGATCTTTTCAGCGGCTGGCTCGATGGCGCGCACGATCGCAATCTGCTGCGCTTTACGTTTACCTCGCCCGACGCGCGCCGGTTGATCGTCGATTGGGAGACGCGCGCGCGTCGCCTCGTCGCCGAGTTTCGTGCCGACGCCATTCGGCATCTGGCCGACGCGCCCGTGCGCCTGCTGATCGATGCCCTGTCTGCCGCGAGCCCTGACTTCGCTCGCTTCTGGGCTTCTCAAGATGTGTTCGAGCGCGAAGGCGGCCCGCGCGATTTCATGCACCCGCGCCGTGGCCGGCTCGTCTGCGATCAGATCACGCTCACGCCTGCCAATCGAGACGACTTGAAGCTTGTCGTCTTGACGTGGCGCTGATGGTGGCATCACATTCATAAGACTCTGTAGCGGGACGGATTCGGACATGGCAGAGCGTCGGTGGTATCAGCGCATCGAGGAAGAAGCGACAACATTTTTCACGCCGGGCCCGCGCATGGTCGACGAGTTCGAATGCGTCGCCTCCGTGCTGCTCGCCATCGCCTTTGGCCGTCTTGCCGGCGGGCAGAACATCGCGTGGGCCGCGTTTTCCGGCTACATGGTGATGCGCGACCACATCTCGAAAAGCCTCTGGCGCGGGATCTTGCGCATCGTCGGCAGCGTGATTGGCGCGCTGCTGGCGTTTGTCATCGTGCCGCGGGTGTGGAGCCATACGGCGGCTTCCGCCGTGGCGCTGGCGCTGGTTGGCGGCATTTCGCTCTACGGGGCGCTCACGCGCAAGCACAGCTATGCCTGGCTGTTCGTCGGCTTGACCTTCGTCATGATTCTGCTCAACAAGCTCGAACATCCTGAGCACGTCGTGGAGGCGTTCATCTCGCTGCGCTTGCGGGAGACGCTTGCGGGCACCGTCGCGTGCATCGTGGTCAGCATGGTGTCGACCTTCACGGTGCGGCAACGCTGGCCGGGGCCGCCAAGTTCGCCGCCGCGACCAGTCGACTGGCGGTCGGATGTGGCGCGTCACGCCAGTCAGGGCGCGCTCGCGCTCGTGATGCTCCCGTTTCTCTGGGCGGCCTTCCGGATTCCGGAACTGGCGCAAGGCGCGGTCACCATCATGGCGCTGATGCTCATTCCGCTCGGCGGCATCGGCAAGAGCGGTTTCATTCCAGTCGTCCGTCGCATCGTCTTGCGCGTCATCGGATGCGTCTCCGGCGCGGCGATGGCCGCCGCGTTTCTGCTGCTGGCGGGGGCGTCAGCAGAGATGGCCGCCCCTCTGCTAATTGCCGGGATGATGTTGGGCGTGATGCTGGGACGGCATATCGAGAACAGCGAGAGCGCGATTGCGTACGGCGGCACCCAGTTCACCCTGGCCATTCTGGTGACCTTGGTCCCCGACAGTTACCTGCACGCGGCGTTTGGTCCAGCCGTCGCGCGCCTCACCGGGATTCTGGTCGGCATCCTCCTGCTGCTGCCCGTGCTCGCTGGCTGGCATCTGGTGGTGGGGTTGATGGAGAAGAACGCGAAGCGATGACGCGCCCCCATCGTCACGGAAGGTTTGTGGGCGCACACCTGTCGTGACGGCGACCATGTTCCGGCTGGTTT
>JAISPN010000295.1 GCA_031274845.1 Acidobacteriaceae bacterium | reverse complement strand
TTCCGCTTCAAGGATGGGCACGCCACCGACGTGCAATGCACGGATTACCACCCCTAGAGAAGGAGCATATCCATGATTCCAACCCACCGCGCCCCAACGCACCCCGGCGAGATGCTGGCCGAAGAGTTCTTGAAGCCGATGAAGCTGTCGCAGGTCGTAGCCGCCGAGAAGATGGGCATCTCGGCCAATCGTCTGAACGAGATCGTGCGCGGCAAGCGCGGCGTCACCGCCGATACCGCGCTTCGGCTCGCCAAGCTTCTGAAAACCTCGCCAGAGTTCTGGATGAATCTACAGCGGAACTACGACCTATACTACGCGCAGCTCGCGCTGAAGAAGTCTGCGTAACGCTGGACGCGCAGCGGTAGTCCCGTCACGCCGTTTTGAGCTGCTGGAAATGCGCAAGGAAGCCACGGGTCTAGCTCCAGGTTGGTCCGATAAGGTCCATGACTCACATCAGCTTTTTAAAATGCCTGCATGATCGATTTTTCTGGCTTTGAAACTCGATTAGCGGCGCTCGTTCCTGATCCGCTGACGGACATTCACGACGAATCGATTGCTGGACTGCACACGCGCTGGTGTAATCGCTCGCCATCCGTCGAGGATGTCGTGATCGTGTATCACGGGGGTGGCGCCATGATCGACGGGGGTTACGAGCAGCTTGGCACGCATCTGTGCAGAAGCGGCGACATCACCGCCTGCCTGGTCGATATCCGTGGACATGGCCACTCACCCGGCCCGCGAGGACAGGCGCCCTCGCCTATGGCTGCGTGGGACGACGTGGCGACCGTGGTAACCGCGGCGCGAAAACGATATCCCTCAGCGAGAGTGCACCTGCTCGGACATTCAAGCGGTGCGGGATTGATTCTCAACGCGATCACGCGACGCCCCGATCCGCCGGATGTCACGTCCATCATCCTGCTTGCGCCGGAACTCGGCCCCTTCCTGCCTGGCAAGAAGGCTCACGCCGATCCAGACGCGTTTGCAACGGCGCGGCTGTGGCCTTTCGTGATCAACGCGATGAGCGGCGGACGGTTGTGCCGACACACGCTCGCGGTCACGCTGAACTATCCGAAGGCGCTCGCGAACAAAGGATTCGTCACGCACTACGGCGTGGCAATGGCCCAGGCGCTGACGCCATCGCAGCCGGTGGCGCAACTCTCCCGCCTCAAAACACCAACGCTGGTCTGTCTGGCGGGACGCGATGACCTGCTCCCCAACGATCTCCTCACCGCCGCCATCGCTAGTGCGTCTAACCCCAATATCGGAATCGAGACCTCACCCCAAAGCACGCACTTGGGAATCCTCCTCGACGACACGACAGCCATCACAGACTGGATGGCGCGAACGGCGCGTCTGTCCTAGTGCGTGACGGACGAGCGCGAGCGGTGCTCGTTCGTATGGCTCACGAACTCGTCGAGGAGTTGCCAGCCGCTGCGGGCCGCGTCGGTCACGCCGTGCAGTGACCGCTGCACGCCACCAAGTTCGTGGGCGAGTGCATCCAGCCGTGGTCGTACCGAGCGGAGCGATTGTTGCCCCTTCTCCGTGAGCAGGAAGTATCCCGCCACGCCTCCAGCCACCGCCCCAAGAGCGGCAGCCATCACAATCAAGAGCTTCTCGTCCTTCATAACCACTCACCCACTGACCAAACGACCAGATTGACCGTCTACCATCCGAGGACGCGCGCAAAGACGAGCGGAACGACAATGGTCGCGTCGGATTCGATGACGAACTTCGGTGTGTCCGGCGCCAGCTTGCCCCATGTGATCTTTTCGTTGGGCACCGCGCCGGAATACGAGCCGTAGGACGTCGTGGAATCAGAGACCTGACAGAAGTACCCCCACAGCGGCACGTTCTTCATCCGCATGTCCTGTTCGAGCATCGGGACGACGCAGATCGGAAAATCGCCGGCGATCCCGCCGCCAATCTGAAAAAAGCCGATCGACCGTCCAGCGCTCGTGGCCTGATACCACTGCGCGAGCCGCATCATGTACTCGATGCCGCTCTTCACCGTATGCGGCGACTGAAGCTGACCGTTGAGCAGGTGCGCCGCATAGATATTTCCGAGCGTGGAGTCTTCCCAGCCCGGCACGAAAATCGGCAGGTCGGCGTCCGCAGCCGCAACCACCCAACTGTCTCGCGGATCGATCTCGAACCACGAATCGAGCGCGCCGCTTCGAACGACGCGGTAGAGGAACTCGTGCGGAAAGAGCCGCTCGCCTTTCTTCTCGGCCGACGCCCACTCTTCGAACACGAGGCGTTCGATCCGGCGCATCGCTTCTTCTTCCGGGATGCACGTATCGGTGACGCGATTCAGGTGACGTTCGAGCAGCGCCTGCTCGTCGCTGACGGTGAGTTCGCGGTAGTTCGGGATGCGCTCGTAGTGCGAGTGCGCGACGAGGTTGAAGATGTCTTCTTCGAGGTTGGCGCCGGTGCAGGAGATCGCGTGAATCTTCCCTTGACGGATCATCTCGGCGAGCGAGATGCCCAGTTCCGCCGTGCTCATCGCCCCTGCCATGGCCAGCAGCATGTGCCCGCCGCCGTTGACATGACGGCTGAACGCATCGGCCGACTCTTTCAGCGAGGCGGCATTGAAATGGGAAAAATGGCGGTCGATGAACGTCGAGACCGGCCCACGCACGCTGGACATCGTCGCAACACTCCTCCGCGGCTCTGTGAGAGCCGCGCCAGGATCTTTGTCAGCGTCATCCTTCGCCTCGGGACGTCAGGACGCGCGGGATTATTAGATGAAGAGCGTGTCTTCGTCGTCGCCGCGACCACGGCTGCGGCCACGCCGTGAACCGAGATCGCGGAGCGTGTCCAGCGCCGCGCGGAACCCGACCATGAGCGCCGAGGCCTGACGTGCCGGCTCGGCCACAGCGCGCTGGACTTCGTTCATCGTGTCCTCGACGCGCGACACGACATCGGCAAACAACCGATCGACACGTTCGACCTGACGCGTGGCCAGCGCCGCCGCGCGGGTCGCTTCACGCCCGATCGCATCGATGTGTCCAAACATCGGCTGCACGCCGCGGTCGATTTTTTCAATCAGGCGGGCGAGCCGCCACGCCAGCAGACCTGCCGCAACAAGGGCCCCTGCCTGGATAACGGCCGCAACGGCAATGATCCCGAGGAGGAATTCGGCCCGTCCGCTCACACCGGCTCCTGCGCACGCGCCTGCTGGTAGGCTTCACGCCCGCGCTCGATGGCGTTGCCGATCGTTTCGCGTCCTTGCTGCACAATCTCGCGGCCGCGGTCGGCGGCGACGGCCGCACGCTCACGTCCCTCGCGCGCTCGTTCTCCGAGGTACTCACGCGTCTCGCGTCCGCTGGTGGGCGCGTACAGCAACGCCACCGCGGCGCCGCTGACGGCACCGAGTAAAAACGACAGCAGGATGCTGCCCGCTCCGCCGCTCTGATCGTTTGCCATGTCGATCTCCTAGAAGATGCTGACCCGGATGTTCAGGTACTTTCGCGGATCCTTGTTGATGTTCGCGATGAGCGTCCGCAGATCGTTCATCGTGCCATTTATGTTCTCATACAACTGCCCGTCTTTCAGCAGTTGCCCCACGGTCCCGTTGCCGTCGTTCAGCCCGGCCACCAACTGATCGAGCCGCTTCGTGATCGAGTCAAGCTGATTGAACACCGCCGGATCGTTGATGAGTTTCCCCGCCGTCCCCTCACCGCGATTCACCGAGCTGAGCAGCGTGTTGATGTTCGACGTCGCATCGCTCAACGATCGCGCGAACGCATCGTTGTGCAGCAACGTGCCGAGGCTCCCTTCGCCCGCATTCAACTGACGCGTCATCGTTTCGAGATTGGCCAGCGTCCCCTGCAGTGAATTCGCCACCGACGGATCGGCGATCAACTTGCCGATCGTCCCCTGCCCATCGCGGAGGCCTTGCGTGAGCGCCGTGGCGCTCGTCACGAAGCGGTTGAACTCGGCGTAGAGCTCCTCGTCGGTCATCAGCTTGCCGACCAACCCGCGCCCTTCGCGGACGTCGCGAATGAGCGCCGTCAGATCGTTAATTCCCTGCGAGGTCTGGTCGGTCATGTCCGACAGCGCGGCCGTCCCTCGTCCCGCGGGCACGTATCCCCACTCGGGAATCGGCGTGGCGCCGCCACCGTCAGGCGTAATGTCCACCGCGCTCTGCCCCAGCAGCGAGACCGCGCCAAGCCGCGCGACCGACGACGTGGTGATGTACTGCTGGTACCGGCGATTGACCTTGAAGGTGATGTCTATATCACTGCCGACGAGCGTGACTTCGGAGACCGACCCCACCAGCACGCCAGCCAGACGAACCGGAGAGCCCGGGCTCAAGCCGACGACGTTGGTAAAGCGCGTCTTCAGCGAATAGCGCTGCCAATAAAAACCGCTCCCGCCAATGAAGGCGAAAATCGTGACGGCCGCAACGATGATGGCGGCAATGGTCAGCACGCCAATCTTCAACTCCGACCAGGCCAATGAACGTGTTCGAGGCATAGGTATGTGTTCAGGATAAAAATGTTTTGATGTACGAATCGGTGGAGCGGCGCAGCGCGTGGGCGTCGCCTTCGAAGACGACCAGCCCCTCGCGCAGCATCAGAAACAGCGTCTCTTGTTCTTTGTCCGGCGTGGCATCCACAATTTGCACCTGCCCATCGGGAGCCCGCACGGCCATCTTCGTCGCCACATAGAACGCGTCACGTAACTGATGAGTGACGACGATCGAGCTGGCATTCTCAAAATCGCGCAGCTTGATCACCTCGTCGTTCACCGTCACGGCGGTAATCGGATCGAGCCCCGTGGTCGCCTCGTCGTACAGCAAGATGCGCGGCTTGAACGCCATCGCGCGCGCAATCGCCACGCGGCGGCGCTGCCCTCCGGACAGCACGGACGGCATCTTGTCGATGTGCTCGGCGAGCCCGACAAAGCCCAGCACTTCCTCGACACGGCGATTCGCCTCGTCGAGCGGCATCTCGCTCTCTTCGTACAGTTTGTACCCAACGTTCTCACGCACGGTCAACGAGTCGAAAAGCGCGCCTTCCTGGAAAATCATCCCCAGGTCGGCTCGTGTCGTCATCAACGCGGTTTCACTCATCGTGTCGGTGCGCACGCCGTTCACATACACCTCGCCGCCGTCCGGCTTGAGCAGGCCGGTGATGATTTTGAGCGTCGTCGACTTCCCCGATCCGCTCGCGCCAAGGATGATGAGCGTCCGGCCGGCCTGTAACGTAAAGGTCACGTCTTTCAGCACGACCTTGTCGTCAAACGCCAGGTACACGTGCTTGAACTCCACGACCACGGCATCATCCGCAGAAGGGGTCTCGACAGCCACCGCGACGGCGTTCGGTTGCGCCATGTCAGTAGACCAACGCGAAAATCAACCGGGTGATGAAGAAGTCGACGGCAATGACCGCCACCGAGCCCACCACCACCGAGGTCGTCGTCGACTTGCCCACCCCTTGCGTGCCGCCGGTCGTGCGCATCCCGATGTGACACGCCACGCTGACGATGACGAAGCCGAGCGCGAACGGCTTGAGAATCCCCATCCAGATGTCCGACGCATACAGCGCGTGAATAATCGACGCCCAGTATTGCCCGCTTGGCACCTGCAACTGAAAGCGCGCCACGATCCAGCCACCGAAGATGCCGACGAAATCGGAGATGACGGTCAGCACCGGCGTCATGAGAATCCCCGCGAGCAGTCGCGGCACCACGAGCTTGCGAATCGGGTCGGTGCCGAGCGCGCGCAGGGCGTTAATCTGATCGGTGACGATCATCGAGCCCAGTTCCGCGGCGATGCCGGACCCGACACGGCCGGTCAGCATCAAGCCGGCGAGCACAGGCCCAAGCTCTCGAATCATCGACGCGCTGACGAGCTGGCCGACCACGGGGCGGGCGCCGAACTGATCGAGCGTCTGCCCCGTCTGCAGCGCCAGCACCGCCCCCGTGAAGAACCCGGTCAGCAAGACGACGGTCAGCGACTTCACGCCGATCTCGTCAAACTGCGTGACGATATCGTGCCGGTAGAACGGTGGCGTAAACATGCCGCGGAACGCGGCGACGTTCATGCGCACGTATTCCTGCACTTCGAGCGTGACCTTTTTCAACCAGCTTTCGATGAGCGAGCGCACGCGATCAGTTCCTCCGGGCTGGCCAGGGAGCGCCGCCGGCATCCAGCGAGCGGAGACGCTTGATGTCGTCCCTGAGCGTGGCCGCCTTCTCAAAGTCGAGGTTGGTGGCGGCGGCACGCATTCTGGCCTGTAGTGTATCGATATGCTCGTCGAGTTCGGCCTGGGTACGAAACACCTTGCTCCCCTCTCGAATCGCGAGCGCGGGTGTCATGTAATCACGTTCGTACACGCTGCCGATGACGGCATCGATCGCTTTGACAATCGACTGCGGCGTAATGCCATGTTCTTCGTTGTAGGCC
>JAISPN010000277.1 GCA_031274845.1 Acidobacteriaceae bacterium | reverse complement strand
GACTCGTCGGCACACGGGACAAAGAAGTTGGAAACAGAGGTACTGCAACAGCTTGAGGTGCCGGTACCGGCGATGAACGAGCAGCGCGCCATCGTCGACCATATCGCCAGCAAAACCGCCAAGCTCGACGCCGTGCGCGCTGCCACCGAGCGTACCATCGCGCTACTCAAGGAGCGCCGCGCCGCCCTTATCGCGGCGGCCGTCACCGGTCAACTCGACATGGAGGCGGCGGCATGACGACGCGTGTGGAGGTCAAGCCGACGCTTCTGCGCTGGGCGCGTGATATCTCTCACCAGATGCTCCGCAAGGAAAAGGTGCGGTCCATATGACCGACCAGCCGCCGAAGGAAGGCGAACTGATCCTCTACCGCGCGGCCAATGACGCCGTGCGCGTGGAAGTGCTCTACGAATCCGAGACCTTCTGGCTTGATCAGAAGCGCATGGCCGAGCTGTTCGGCGTCGAACTGCCGACCATCAGCTACCACCTCAAGGAAATCTACGCTGCAGGGGAACTGGCGCGGGAGGTAACTCTTCGAAAAATTCTAAGAGTTCAACGGGAAGGATCCCGCGACGTCCGCCGCGAGATCGAGTTCTACAACCTCGACGCCATCATCTCGGTGGGCTACCGGGTCAACAGCGCGCAGGCGACGCAGTTTCGCATCTGGGCCACCGAGACGCTCCGCGAGTTCATCATCAAGGGCTTCGTGCTCGACGATGAACGGCTCAAGCTGAACAAGCGCTTCGGCAAGGATTATTTCGACGAACTGCTCGACCGGATCCGCGAGATCCGCGCCAGCGAGCGCCGTTTCTACCTGAAGATCACCGATATCTACGAGCAGTGCAGCATCGACTACGACGCGCACGCCGAAACGACTAAAACATTCTTCAAGACCGTGCAGAACAAGCTGCACTGGGCAGTCACGGGCAAAACCGCCGCCGAGCTGATCTCTGAACGAGCCGACGCCAAGAAACCGTCGATGGGGCTCACCACCTGGAAGAACGCGCCCAAAGGGAAGATCCTCAAAGGTGACGTCACGGTTGCCAAGAACTACCTCATCGAGCGCGAGATCAAAGAGCTCGAACGCATCGTCTCGATGTATCTCGACTACGCGGAGAATCAGGCGGCGCGGCAGGTTCCCATGAAGATGGCGGACTGGGTCCAGCGCCTCGACGCATTCCTGACATTCAACGAGTACGAGGTGCTGACGAATGCCGGACACGTGTCGAAGGAAATTGCGGATCGCCTCGCCGCGGAGCATTACGCCGAGTTCCGCATCCAGCAGGATCGCGATTTCGAGAGCGACTTCGAGGCGGAGGTAAAACGTCTCGCGGACAAGCGCTCGTCGCGGCGCAAGAAGGACGCGTCGTAGGGGTTAGAACGTGAACCGTGTGCCGAGCCACATCCGTCTGGGGGCGCCTGGCGCGTAGAACGTGGCCTGACGCACGGGAAACGCTCCATCGACCGCGGGCAGTGGTTGCGCGACGAAGGAGCCGGCATTGGTAAACCCGAACGGGCCGAGTTGTCCGGCCGTGTAGTACGTGCGGTTGAACAGGTTCGTCACCTGCGCGACAAGTCGCATCCGCGACGTCAGACGATATCCCGCGCCAAGATTCACAATCGCATATCCGGGGACGGTGCCTGGTCCGAGGTAGTACGTGCCGTCCGGCGTGTGCGCGTTGTTTTCATTCCCTCTGACAAACGAACTCGAGATCGCCAGGAGATCGACGTCAACCGACGCTCTCGACCCGAGTGGAATATCCGCGTACACCTTCAGCATGTGACGCGGGATGAGCGGAATGCGATCGCCAGGCGCGATGTCGATCGCGCCGTCGAAGCCCGGTGTTCCAGCTTCGGCGGCGTCGTTCGTGCTGTTGCCCTGACCGCTGACCGTTTCCGCGCTCTGATACGTCGCGGCAAGCAGTGTGTACCCGGCCCCCACTGTGGCCTGGCCGATCTGGCGATGCGCACCCAGTTCGAGACCTTGACGCCGCGTCTCGCCAAAGTTCTTGAAGTAGCCGAACCCGGTCTGGCCTGACAGGACGAACAGAATGTCGTCGTGATTGTCCGAACGGAACACGCCGGCATTCCAGTCGATGCGACGATACGTGCCGCGCGCGCCAGCCTCCCACGTGTGCGTCACCACCTGATTGAGCGGCGGATCTCCAGCCATCGCATTCGGCAGCTTGCACGGCGCATCGGGATTGGCGCATCCGAGTTCAATCGAGGTTGCCGCGCGACTGCCTTCGCTGTAGCCCGCGTAGACATTCAACGTCCGCGACGGAACGAACGTGACACCGGCCGCCGGATTGAATCTGCTGTAGGCATGGTCGCCGTCAAGCGAGGTGGGACCACCGCCAGGGGTAATCGCATCACGATTCTTGACGGTCGTGCGGTTGTAGCGTCCCGAGAGCGTGACGTTCCACTGCGGCGCGAGCGACACCACGTTCATCCCATACACGCTGACGGTCTCTATCAACCCATCGAGATCGACGCGCGTGTCGAACGGCTCGCCATCCACATTTCCGCCCGTGACACCATCGCCGAAGGCATTGACGCCCGTGACGCTGCGATCGGGATTGAGGTACCCAAGCTGTGTGGACTGGACGAAGCCGGCACGGCTTCGCTCGTACCCGCCACCGGCGGTGAATTGATTGGCGCCGCCCGCGAACGCATGACGCAGCGTCACCTGTCCGAACGCGCCGCCGGTCTGTTGTGACGTCTCGCTGCGGGTGAGCAGTCCGTTGCACTTTTCACCAGGCTCGTCGTTCAGCAGCACGTTGGCGAGGCACCGCCACGAAGGAAACGGTGTGTTCGATGCGTTCGCGCCACTCACCGGAAAGCCTGTGTATCCGGCACTCGTCAGCGCGGCCTGTTCCGCGGCGGTCGGCTGGTACACCGACTGGTCGAGCGACCCCTCGTTGACATCACCGTTGAGTGTCGTCGTCTGGATATCGCGGTAGTACACGTTGCCGGAGATCGAGACATTGGGATTTACGCTATGGCGTCCCGTGATGTTGAGCAGTGTCGATCGGTTGTTGGTCGTATCCGGCGTCGTATACACGCTGGCGTAGTCGCGCTCGAGCATGCCCAATTCTTGAAGGCCGTTTCCAGTGAGCGCGTTCTCCGCGTAGCCGACTGACACAAAGACCTCACTCGCCGGGCGCTGCCATCCCACCTTCCCAAATAGCTGACGCACGTCCGAGGGCGAAGCGTCTCGCCAGCCGTTTTCCTTGAACAGATTGCCCGCCACATACCAGTTCACGCCATTCGTCTTGCTGCCACCATGCTCGAACTCGATCGAGCGGCGGACATCGCTGCCGTACACCGCCTGAACGGATGTCCCTGGCGCGGTCATGCCTGTTTTTGTCTGGATGGCCAGCGCGCCACCGAGCGTATTGAGGCCGAACAACGGATTCGATCCGGGCATGACGGCTGTTGTCGCAATGGCCAGCCGCGGGATCAAATCCCAACTGACGGTGTCACCAAATGGCTGATTGAGGCGGACGCCGTCCATGTACACCGATAACCCCTGCGGCGTACCTAGTAGCGGCGACGCGGTATAGCCGCGGTAGTTGATGTCCGGTTGAAACGGATTCCCCTGAATCTCGTTGGCGAACACGGCATTGAATCGCTGCGTCAAGAAGGACGAGAGATCGAGCGCGTGACTTTTCTCGATGTCTTCAGCCGTCGCGACCTGCACGGGCGCCGGCACCTGCTCGATCGGCAGGTCGATGCCAGGCAACGGTGTCGCCTCGACGACCGTCACTTCCGTTTCAAAGACTGGTGACTGCGCGCGCAAATCTTTCGCGCACACGCACAGCACACCAGCAAGCACGAGCACCAAGCGATGTGACAGCACCAACGCCTCCGGAGAGTTACGAACTCTGATGTCTAAATCGTCGCCTGCGTGACGGTGCGGGAACTGCGATGGCGCCTGAGAAGTTCTGGGAGCAGGCGCTTGCTCAGATAGACCTTTGATTCCTCGTTGTCGATCGGGTCGCGTTCGTACTTGACGACCTCGAAGCGCAAGTGATCGAGCGTGCCGCGCATCTCGTAGAACTTGTTCTTCGTTTTGACGACGATCTCGTCGAAGCCTTGCTCGATGGCCCACTGCTCCTGCTGCTCGGTGAGCGCGCGGAAATGGCCCTGACCGCGCCAGTCGCGCCGTGTCCCGCCGATCCAGGTGTAGAGCACGCGGCGGCCGTCGAAGGTGACGCTGCCTCTCAGCCGCTCCACCAGATCGCGCAGCTTCGGTTCCTGTTCGTTGGTCAGAATCTCGTGCGCCACCTTGAACGACACCGGCATCACGGTGCCGGGATCGTCGGGCAGCGGCGCGTTCGCCAGCAGGATCAAGTGCGAACGATTCGCCAAACGCGCGACGATTTCAGCCGCGGTTTTCTTCCGCGGAAACTCACCGAAGAATTCCTCGATGTACTGAATTTCGAGCGCGCCCTGCTCGAGGTCGTACTGCGTGATGTTGTATTCCACAGTAGTTACGCCGCCGATTCTAGCGGATCACGCGCGCTGCTCGATCTTCGCCCACGTATCGCGCAGCGACACGGTGCGGTTGAACACCAGCGCGCCGGGCGTCGAATCGGCATCGACGCAGAAGTACCCGAGCCGCTCGAACTGAAACCGATCGAGCACCTTCGCCTCCGCCAGACTCGGCTCGGCCAAGGCGCCCTTCAGCACGTCAAGCGACTGCGGATTGAGCACATCGAGGAAGTTCGCGCCCGGTCCGCCCCCCTCGGGATCTTCGACCGAGAACAGCCGATCGTAGAGCCGCACTTCCACCGGCAGCGCGTGCGCCGCCGAGACCCAGTGCATCGTGGCTTTCACACGGCGTCCATCGGGCGCGTCGCCGCCACGTGTCGCCGGATCGTACGTGCAGCGCAGCTCGACGATCTCGCCCGCGTCGTTCTTGACGACCTCGGTGCAGGTGATGAAATAGGCGCAGCGCAGCCGCACTTCTTTCCCCGGCGACAGCCGGAAAAATTTCTTCGGCGGCACTTCGCGGAAGTCGTCCTGCTCGATGTAGAGGACGCGCGAGAACGGCACCTTGCGCGTGCCGGCCGAGGCGTCTTCCGGGTTGTTGATCACGTCGACGTACTCGACCTCGCCCTCCGGGTAGTTGGTGAGGACGACCTTGAGCGGATGCAGCACCGCCATGACGCGCGGCGCGCGCTTGTTCAAATCCTCGCGGATGCTGTGTTCGAGTTGCGCGACGTCGATGACGTTTTCTTTCTTCGCCACGCCGATGCGCGCGCAGAAATCGCGGATCGACTCCGGCGTGTAGCCACGCCGACGCAAACCGCTAATCGTCGGCATCCGCGGATCGTCCCATCCAGAGACGTAGCGCTGTTGCACGAGTTGCAGCAGCTTGCGCTTGCTCATCACGGTGTAATTCAGGTTGAGCCGCGCAAACTCGATCTGCTGCGGACGCTCGCCAGCGACGAGATGTTCGAGGCACCAGTCGTACAGCGGGCGGTGCGCCTCGAACTCCAGCGTGCAGAGCGAATGCGTAATCCGCTCGAAGGCGTCGGACAGCGGATGCGCGTAGTCGTACATCGGATAGATGCACCACGCGTCGCCGGTGCGATGGTGCGTCGCGCGGCGAATCCGGTAGAGCGCCGGGTCGCGCAGGTTCATGTTTGGCGACGCCATGTCGATCTTCGCGCGCAGCACGTGCGCGCCGTCCGGAAATTCGCCCGCGCGCATCCGCGCGAAGAGATCGAGGTTCTCGTCAATCGATCGATCGCGATACGGACTGTTCGTCCCCGGCTCGGTGAGCGTGCCGCGATAGGCGCGAATCTCCTCGGCGCTCAGGCTGTCGACGTACGCCTTCCCTTTCTCGATCAACGTGACGGCGCACGCGTACAGCTTCTCGAAGTAGTCGGACGCGTAGAACATCGCGTCCCAGGTGAAACCGAGCCAGCGGACGTCTTTCTCGATCGCCTCGACGTACTCGATGTCTTCTTTGGTGGGATTCGTATCGTCAAACCGCAGATGGCACACGCCGCCACGCTCGCGCGCGACGCCGAAGTTCAGGCAGATCGACTTCGCATGTCCAATGTGCAGGTAGCCGTTCGGCTCTGGCGGAAAACGTGTGGCGAGACGGCCGCCATGTTTTTGCGCGGCAAGGTCTCCGTCCACAATTTGTCGAATGAAATCGACAGGGGCCGGCCCTTTGGCCGATTCGTCAGGCTCGGACATCACTCTTGGACACAGTAGCTGTTGTCAAGTTCAGGCACGGCAGAGTTGTCAATCATACCGTGCTGATAACAATTGGCCGAAATCCGAGGGCGCGCGACGCGATAGGATGACAGCGTGATGTTCACGACACTCATCAGCACGGATGCCCTGCAGCAACATCTCGGTGACGCACACTTCGTCGTGCTCGATTGCCGGTTCGATCTCCGCAATCCCTCCGCGGGAGGGATCGCCTTCGAGCTCGAACACATTCCCGGCGCGCGGCACGTGCACCTCGATCGCCAGTTGTCGGGAGCGAAAACCGGCACGAACGGCCGGCATCCGCTCCCCGCGCCAGACGACTTCGCGCGGACGCTCGAACAGTTCGGCATCTCCAACCACTCCCAGGTCATCGTCTACGACCAGCAGGACGGCATGTATGCCAGCCGCGCGTGGTGGATGTTGAAGTGGATGGGGCACGACGCGGTCGCGCTGCTCGATGGCGGCTTCTCGAAGTGGACCAGCGAACGGCGCCCGACCGAAACCGGCATGTCGAGCGCCGCGACACCCGGCACGTTCGTGCCGCACGTGCGTCACGAGATGCTGCTGACGGTTGACGCGGTCATTGCACCCACGGATCGTGCGCGCGTGCTCGTCGATGCGCGCGCGCCGGAGCGCTACCGCGGTGAGGTCGAACCGCTCGACAAGGCGGCCGGACACATTCCCGGCGCCGTCAATCGCTTCTTCCAGAACAATCTGAACGCGGACGGGACCATGCGCGCGCCCGAGGATCTGGCGCGCGAGTTCAGAGCGCTGACGGGAGATCCGGGCCACGAGATCGTCTGCTACTGCGGCTCCGGCGTGACGGCGTGTCAGAACCTGCTCGCGCTCGAACACGCCGGCATTCGGGGCGCGAAGCTCTACGCCGGATCGTGGAGCGAGTGGTCCGCCGATCCGTCGCGGCCAATCAGCAAAGGCTAATCGCGGTCAGCATCGCGCCGGTTCGTACGCGAGCACCGATCCGAGCCAGCGTTCGACCTCGTCGACGCGCATTGCTTTGCGCCGCGCGTAGTCGACGATCTGATCTTCGCCCAGACGGCCAAGCATGAAATAGCGCGCCTCCGGGTGCGCGAGCATCAGGCCGCTCACGCTGGCGGCGGGCATCATCGCGGCGTGCTCCGAGAGGTGCATGCCGATCTCCTTCGCGCCAAGCAGATCGAACAGCTTGAACTTCTCGCTGTGATCCGGGCACGCCGGATAGCCGAAGCCCGGACGAATCCCGCGGTGATGTTCCGCGACGATCGCCTCGGTGGAGAGCTGTTCGTTGACGCCCCACTCCGCCCGCGCGCGCGCGTGCAGATACGTCGCGCACGCTTCGGCGAGACGATCCGCAATTGCTTTCACCATGATCGCGTTGTAGTCGTCGTGCGCGCGCTCGAAGTTTTTGGCAAGCTCCTCGGCGCCAAGCCCGGCCGTCACCGCAAACGCGCCGATGTAGTCGCGCGCGCCAACCTCCACTGGCGCGACGTAATCCGCCAGCGACAGATTCGGTTTGCGATCGGCAATCGTCTCCTGCTGACGCAGCATGTTGAAGCGCAGGATCTCGCGCTCGCGCGAGTCGTCGGCGTAGAGGACGATATCGTCGTTGTCCGACGCGGCCGGCCAAAAGCCGTAGACCGCGCGCGCGCCGAGCAACTGTTCGTCGATGATTCTGCCGAGCAGCGTTTGGGCATGGCCGTACAGCTCACGCGCCGCGGCGCCATGTTGCGGATGGTCGAGGATGGCGGGAAACCGCCCCTTCAACTCCCACGCCGCGAAGAAGAACGTCCAGTCGATGAAGGGAACGAGTTCCGCGAGCGGAATATCGACGATACGCCGTCCGGTGAAGGAGGGTGACAGCGGCGGCGCCGCGGTCCAGTCCGTGCGCAACCGATTCGCCAGCGCCTCACGATACGGCAGCAGCGGACGCTCGCGGCGAGCGGCGTGCTTCTCGCGCAGCTCCTGCTGGTGTACGCGATTGGCGGCGGCATACGCGTCCCGATGATCGCCAATCAGATTCGACACCACGTCCACGACGCGCGAGGCATCGATCACGTGGACCGTTTCGCGTGAGTACTCGGGCGCGATTTTCACCGCCGTGTGCGGCCGGCTGGTCGTCGCGCCGCCAATGAGCAGCGGCAACTGAAGGCCGCGCCGCTCCATCTCCTTCGCAACGAACACCATCTCGTCGAGCGACGGCGTGATGAGTCCGCTCAGCCCGACCAGATCCGCCTGCTCGTCAACCGCCGCTTGCAGAATGCGATCGGCCGGCACCATGACACCGAGATCGACGACCTCGTAGTTGTTGCACCCGAGCACGACGCCGACGATGTTCTTGCCGATGTCGTGCACGTCGCCCTTGACCGTCGCGAGGACGATCTTGCCTTTGCCGCGCCGGACGGATCTCCCCGCGGTCGCGCCATCAGCCGCACCAGCGTCCTGCGCCTGCTTGATGAACGGTTCGAGGTACGCGACGGCGCGTTTCATCGCGCGCGCGGACTTCACCACCTGCGGCAGAAACATCTTGCCGGCGCCGAAGAGATCGCCGACGACCTTCATGCCGTCCATCAGCGGCCCTTCGATGATCTGAAGCGGCTGCGCGTATTTCTGCCGCGCTTCTTCCGTGTCCTGCTCGATGAAATCGACGACGCCGTGAACCAGCGCGTGCGACAAGCGCGCTTCGACCGTTCCCTGCCGCCACGCGAGATCCTGTTCCTGCTTCTTGCCGCTCCCCTTCACCGTCGCCGCGTACTCGACGAGCCGCTCGGTCGCATCCGCGCGACGGTTGAAGATGACATCTTCCACGTAGTCGAGCAGCTCTTTCGGGATGTCTTCGTAGACCACGAGCTGTCCCGCGTTGACGATGCCCATGTCGAGACCGGCTTTGATGGCGTGATACAGGAACGCCGAGTGAATCGCCTCGCGGACCGCATCGTTGCCACGGAACGAGAACGACAGATTGCTGATGCCGCCGCTCACCTTTACGCCGGGGCAGGTCGCCTTGATGATGCGGGTTGCTTCGATGAAGTTGATCGCGTAGTTATTGTGCTCGTCGAGGCCGGTCGCAATCGCCAGCACATTCGGGTCGAAGATGATGTCGGTTGGATCGAAACCGGCGCGCTCGGTCAGCAGACGGTACGCGCGCTGACAGATCGCGACCTTGCGCTCGATCGTATCGGCCTGACCGGTTTCGTCAAACGCCATCACCACCGCGCCAGCGCCAAACCGGCGAACGAGCTTCGCCTTCTGCAGGAAGTCGTCTTCCCCTTCCTTGAGGCTGATCGAGTTGACGACCGCTTTGCCTTGCACGCACTTCAGCCCCGCCACGAGCACCGACCACTTCGAGCTGTCGATCATGAACGGCACGCGCGCGATGTCCGGCTCCGTCGCGATGTAGTTGAGGAAGTCGGTCATCGCCTGCTCGGAGTCGAGCATCCCTTCGTCCATGTTCACGTCGATCAGGTTGGCGCCGCCGCGCACCTGTTCGGCGGCCACGGCGGTGGCGTCCGCGTAGTTGCCCGCCTTGATAAGCCGCGCGAACTTCGCCGAGCCGGTCACGTTGGTGCGCTCGCCGATCATCTGGAAGTTCGAGTCGGGACGGATCGTGAGGACTTCGAGACCGGCAAACTGCGTGAGCGGCAAGCCGCCCGCGTCGGCGCGCGGATGCACAGGCCGTGGCAGTAACGGCGCGACATGCGACGCAATCGCCCGGATGTGATCCGGCGTCGTGCCGCAGCATCCGCCCACGATGTTGAGCAGTCCATCGGCGGCAAGTTCGGAGAGCGCGTGCGCGGTGTCTTCGGGCAGCTCGTCGTACTCGCCGAAGGCATTCGGCAACCCGGCGTTCGGGTAGCAGTGCACGTGACAGTCCGCGATACGCGCGAGCTCGGCGACATACTGACGCATGTCGCGCGCGCCAAGCGCGCAGTTAACACCCACGCTGAACGGCCGGGCGTGCTTCACCGAGACCCAGAAGGCGTCGATCGTCTGCCCGGAGAGAATGCGGCCGCTGCGATCGGTGACCGTCGCCGAGATCATCACCGGCACGCGCGCGCCACGCGCCTCGAACAGCTCTTCGAGCGCGACGATGGCCGCTTTGGCGTTGAGCGTGTCGACAATCGTTTCGAGCAGGATGACATCCGAGCCGCCGTCGAGGAGGCCGCGCGCTTGTTCCTTGAACGCCTCGCGCAGCTCGTCGAACGTGATGTTGCGGAACGCGGGATTCCCGACATCGGGCGAGATCGACAAAATCCGGTTCGTCGGTCCCATCGAGCCGGCGACGAAGCGCGGACGGTCGGGCGTCCGCAGATTCCACTCGTCCACCGCCTCGCGCGCCAGCCGCGCGCCGGCCACGTTCAGCTCGTAGACGATTGCTTCGAGGCCGTAGTCCGCCTGCGCGACGGCATTGCTGCTGAAGGTGTTCGTCTCGATGATGTCGCTGCCGGCCTCAAGATACGCGCGATGGATGCTGCCAATCACGTCTGGGCGCGTCAGCACGAGCACGTCGTTGTTGCCACGCAGATCCTTGCCGTGGCTGGCAAAGCGCGCGCCGCGAAAGTCCGCCTCGGAGAGCGCGTACCGCTGCACGATGGTGCCCATCGCGCCGTCGATGACGAGGAGGTGGCGGGCCAGCCTGTCGGCGAGTCGTTGTTCAACAGTCATCGGTTCTAGTCAGTCCTATCGTTTCGTGGCCGAGGCGACGAGCACCGTAAAGGGGTCGCCAGATTTACTTGCGCCGACGCCAACCTTGACGTCGTGCAGACCGGCGGCGAGCAGCATGCGCTTCAGCTCGCCGTCATTGAACCCGAGCGTGCGGTCGCCCAGCTTGGCGCGGACCCACTCCTCGCGATGTTCCTTGAGATCGAGAATAAGTACGCGTCCGCCAATGACCGTGACGCGCGAGGCTTCGACGACCGCGCGCGCGGGGTTCACCGCGTGGTGCAGCGCCTGCGAGAGGAGCGCCACATCGACCGACGCATCTTTCATCGGAAGCTTTTCCAGCTCGCCGCGCTTCCAGACGACATTCGACACGCGGCGCCGCTTGGCCAGCGCCTTGGCGCGTTCGAGGACGACCTCCGATCGATCGACGGCCACCACTTGCCGCGCCCAGCGCGCCGCTTCAATCGTGAGATACCCTTCGCCGCAGCCAAGGTCGGCGACGACAAGCGGCGGCATCAGCATGCCGAGCGCGCGCGACCACGCGGCCCAACTGCGTCCCGGCACCAGCTGACGCGCGTCGGGAGAATCATTGCTGCCGTACGCCTCGAAGTTCTCTTTCCGCACCCGCAGCACTTCCTGCAACCGCGCGTCATCCGCCTTTGTCGTCGCGTCGCTGGCCGCGACGGCAAACTGCTCGTCGAGCGCCGCCCAGAGCGCCGACTGCGTCTCGGATACCCGATCGGCGATGCGGTAGTAGGTGTAGCCAGCGTCTTTTTCTTCCTCGACGAAACCGGCATCCTTCAGCAGACCAAGATGACGCGAGACGCCAGACTGGGCGAGCCCGAGAATCCCGGTCAGCTCGGTAACATTCAGGCGCTCGCGCGCGAGGACGCGAAGCAGCCGAAGCCGCGCTTCGTCGCCGAGCAGACGGTAGACGCTTGAAACCTGACGCACATCTATAAATCTATGTGCATGGATAGCGATTGTCCAGAGGCGCGCGCAATCGCAAAATAGGCGGGAGCGTCTCGACATCGAAACTGAATGCCTGTTCGAGACGTCAAACTTACGTATGCCGTCACGCCGATCCCTGCTGCCGTTGTTGCTCGTCCTGTGCCTCTGTGGCGCGGGCCGGAGCGCCGCGCAAGAGACGAGCAGCGACGCGGCCACCCTCGCGCGCGTCCGCCGCGACCTGCGCGAGAAACGGCTCACGCTGCAAACGGCGGAACTGCCGGCGGACTTCCGCCTCGCGATCTTCGAACAGTGGCTCGTCGACGACATGCTCTCGAAGATGGACTTCGGCACACCGGGTCCGGTGCCCGCGGGCGGGATCTACGCCTACGAGCAGCAACGGCTGCTCTTCAACCCGATCAACTATCCACTGATGCAACCCTACGCCGCGTATAGCGGCGGCGAGTTTACGACCATCGCGATTGAAAACCTCGTCGGGCACTACCTGGGCCGCTCGCTGGTGGCCGGCGTCGCCGAAAAGCGCCGCCTTCAACAGGAGCGCGCCGCGAAAGAGGACGTCGCCGAAACGATCGCCGACTACTGCGCCCAACGCCCCGACCGCGACACCATCGCCATCTGCACCCGCTAGCTTCACGGGCGGCAAACCACCGGCTGAGAGAACCGCGCCTCTTTTCTGATGTTGTGCAGGTGTGACTATCGGCTCGCGCTCTTTGCGACCAACGGAAACATTGACGGTGTGCGGATCGACTCAATCGACAGGTCGATGTCGAGTTCGGGCCAATAGAGGTGATCGGTGGTGGGACGCTCGACGTGGGACACCTGGCTAATCGTCGCGTGACGAAACCACGGAAACTGCTCGTACGGCAACAGCAGTTCCTCGCCCTCAATCAGCACCCAGAATCCGTGCGCCGAGATGTGCGTCACCTCAACGGCCGAAGTAGCGATGCCAGACATCGTCAATCTCCTCAACATGTTTCTCCACGAGCGCCTGCGCATCGTGAAGCTGACGATCTGACAAGCCAACGGACGTGGCCAGAGCCACGGTGGGTGTCAGCCAGAACTTTGCCTCTCCATCAGGATGAGCCACGTGAACGTGAATCCTCTGCTCCTCACGCGAGAAGAAAAACAGACGAAACGGACCGTCTTTCAGGATGGTCGGTGTCATGGGTGAATGACAGCCTCATTCGGCGGTACCAAGTATGTACCGACATATTCCCTGAGTCATCTGATGATCTGATCACCCGATCGTCTGGTCGTTGAACGATTGGGGGGACGTCGGCTTCGGCGCGTGTCGTGCCGACAATGGCCAGAGGGACAGGCTCAGTCAGGTCAGGAGTTGTGCCGCTTCGCC